>JBBQEC010000246.1:0-3729 GCA_038320305.1 Candidatus Limnocylindrales bacterium
CTCGAGGTTCCCGATGACACAGACACCAACGACGCCTGCCGAGCGCGAGCATCACGCCGCGAAGCGCTACATCTATGCGTTCCGCGGAGGCCATGCTGAGGGTGACGCGACGATGCGCGATCAGCTCGGCGGCAAGGGCGCCGGCCTGGCCGAGATGACCAACGCGGGCCTGCCGGTGCCGTCCGGTTTCACGATCACGACCGAGGCGTGCAACGACTACTTCGCGGCCGGTGAGAAGCTGCCCAACGGGCTCTGGGACGACGTTCTTGTTGCGGTCAAGGAGGTCGAGCAGGAGACCGGCAAAGGCTTTGGCAATCCCGCCAATCCGCTGCTGGTCAGCGTCAGATCGGGGGCCAAGTTCTCGATGCCGGGCATGATGGACACGGTTCTCAACCTGGGCATCAACGACCAGACGCTGCACGGCCTGATCGCGCTGACCGGCAACGAGCGCTTTGGCTGGGACGCGTATCGACGCTTCATCCAGATGTTCGGCCGTATCGTCATGGACGTCGACGGCGAGAAGTTCGACCACGCTCTGGACGCTGCCAAGCAGCGCCGCGGAACGACGCAGGACACGGATCTGGATGCGGCAGCGCTGCGCGAGGTCGTCGACGAGTTCCTGAGGATCGTGCGCGACTCGACCGGCCGCGAATTTCCCACGGATCCGCTCGAGCAGCTCGACCTGTCCATCAAGGCTGTCTTCGCGTCGTGGTTCGGCAAGCGTGCCCACGACTATCGCGAGTACAACAAGATCAGCCACAACCTGGGCACTGCGGTCAGCGTCGTGACCATGGTCTTCGGCAACATGGGCGATGACTCGGGCACCGGCGTCGCGTTCACGCGCAACCCAAACACGGGCGAGAGGGTGCTCTTCGGCGAATACCTGACCAACGCCCAGGGCGAGGATGTCGTGGCGGGGATTCGCACGCCGCTGGCCATCAGCCAGATGAGCGAACAGATGCCTGACATCTTCGCCCACTTCAAGGAGATTGCGGGCCGTCTCGAGGGCCACTACCGCGACATGCAGGACCTCGAGTTCACGATCGAACGCGGCCGACTGTTCATGCTCCAGACGCGCTCAGGCAAGCGAACTGCGACGGCCGCGGTGCGCATCGCTGCGGACATGGTCGACGAAGGCATCATCACGGAGCGGGAGGCCCTCGGGCGCATCGAGCCGGCGCACGTCGATCAGCTCTTGCGCGACCAATTCGATTCGACCGCCAAGGAGTCTGCGCAGAAGCTCACTGCCGGCCTCAACGCCTCACCCGGCGCGGCCGTGGGCAAGGCCGTGTTCAACGCCGATCGTGCGTTCGAGATGGCCCAGCAGGGCGAGAAGGTCATCCTCGTTCGTATCGAGACTTCGCCCGACGACTTCCATGGCATGGCCGCGGCGCAGGGCATCTTGACTGCTCGTGGCGGCGCCACATCGCATGCAGCGGTCGTGGCGCGCCAGATTGGCAAGCCGTGCATCGCTGGCTGTGCCGCGCTGATCATCGACTACGCCACCAGGAGCGCCCGTGTAGACGGCCTTGGCTTCTCGGAAGGGGAGTGGATCTCGCTCGATGGGACCACCGGCGAGGTGTTTCTCGGCGCGCTGCCAACGACGGCGGCACGCTTCGAGGACCAGGCCGAGCTCCAGAAGGTGCTCGAATGGGCCGACCGAGCCCGCCGCCTGGAGGTTTGGACGAACGCCGACAAGCCCGAGGAGGCCGCCCAGGCACGCCGCTACGGCGCGCAGGGTATCGGGCTGTGCCGGACGGAGCACATGTTCCGCGAGGGGGAGCGGCTGGACATCGTCCGCGACGCGATCCTCGTTGCGTTCCAGGCCACGCGGGCCAAGGAAAAGGTTGCTGTGGGCGGTCAGCTGTCAACTGAGGATGCCGAGGCGGTGCGCCGCTTCGACGAGGCGATCGGCAAGCTGGAGAAGCTCCAGGAAGGCGACTTCTACGGCATCTTCGAGGCGATGGACGGGCTGCCGGTCGTGATCCGACTGATCGACCCGCCGCTGCATGAGTTCCTGCCCAACCACTCAGAGGTGCTCGTCGACGTCACGACGATGCAGGTCAACGGCACGGATCCGCTCGACCCGCATTTCGTCGAGGCGCGCGAGTTGCTGCGCGCCGTCGAGGCGCTGCGTGAGCAGAACCCGATGCTCGGCCTGCGCGGCATCCGACTCGGGCTGATGATCCCGGACCTCATCAAGATGCAGACGCGCGCCATCCTCAACGCGGCGATCCGCCGCAAGCAGGACGGTGGCCACCCGCACGCCGAGATCATGATCCCGCTCGTTGGCCACGTGAACGAGCTGGCCGCGACGCGCGTCCTGCTCGACGCCGAGGCAGAGGCAGTTCAGAAGGCAGCGGGCACGACCGTCGACTTCATGTTCGGGACGATGATCGAGATCCCGCGCGGCGCGCTGACGGCCGACAAGATCGCCGAGCATGCCGAGTTCTTCAGCTTTGGCACGAACGATCTGACCCAGATGACGTTTGGCTATTCACGCGACGATGCCGAGGGCGGCTTTCTGCTCGCCTATGTCGAGCGCGGCATCCTGCCCGCGAACCCGTTCCAGACGCTGGACGTGGAGGGCGTCGGCCAGCTCGTCCGTACTGCGGTCGAGAAGGGCCGCGCGGCACGACCCGGGATAAAGCTCGGCATCTGTGGCGAGCACGGCGGCGACCCGCAATCAATTGCTTTCTTCGACGAAGTCGGTCTCGACTACGTCAGCTGCTCGCCGTTTCGCGTGCCGGTCGCTCGGCTCGCCGCCGCGCAGGCCGCAATCGCAACGGTCGAACGCGACAAGTAATGCGTCCAGGCGGAGGGACTCACGAATGAGCCAATCGACGGGGCGGGTGCGCCGGTTTCAGCGGCTTCCCGCTCTCGGCATGCACACGCTTCGATGAACGACGAGCCTGTCGTCTGGCATTACGGGCTGATGGCCGATCGCTGGGCGGAGTTTCTCAACGACACACCAGAGCTTGACTTCCTGCGTCAAGCGATCGCGCGTTATGGCGAGCCGGTGCTCGACCTCGCATGTGGTGCAGGGCGTGTGCTGATTCCGCTGCTGGCATCGGGCATCGACGTGGACGGCTGCGACATCTCCAAGGACATGCTCGATCGCTGCGCTGAAAGAGCGGCGCACATCGGCGCCAAGCCGAAGGTGTACCAGCACCCGATGGACGCGTTCGATCTGCCGCGCCGCTACCGGACGATATTCATCTGCAGCTCTTTCGGTCTGGCGGGCAGTCGTGACCGTGACCTGGAGACGTTGCGGCGTTGCCGCGCGCAACTCGAAGAAGGCGGCGCGTTAATCGTCAACATCGATGCCGAGTACACGTCGGCGGAATCGTGGGATGCGTGGCTGCCAGAGCAGCGTCAGGCGCTGCCGGAACCGTGGCCGACAGATGGATCACGCAGGATCGGCTCCGACGGAAGCGAGCACGTCGCCTTCTTCCGTACCACCAGCATGGATCCGCTCGAGCAGTCGTATTCGCGAGAGGTGCGGCTCGAGAAGTGGCAGTCCGGTTCGATGGTTGCCGCGGAGGAATATGCCCTGCGCGGCAACATGTACCTGAAGCCGGAGATGTGCCTGATGCTGCGTATCGCTGGGTTCCGCGACGTGTCCGTGACCGCGGATTGGACTCTCAATCCGGCAACTGCAGACAGCGAGGAACTCGTCATCACGGCCGAACGGTGAAATCAACTGAGAGTGCCCCGGCCTTGCGGGCC
>JBBQEC010000247.1:0-3673 GCA_038320305.1 Candidatus Limnocylindrales bacterium
CATGCCGTGATGACGATGCGCCACCGGGCGCTGGCGAGGTCTACCTCATCTATGTCCGTCACGGACATTCGTCGCGCGGCATCGGCCGGCAGTTGCTCACTCACGCGGAGCGCGACCTGGCGACGCGAGGCTCCAAATTAGCCTTGCTCTGGGTCCTCGAGGTGAACGCATCGGCCCGCAGCTTCTATGAGAGACACGGCTGGCACGCCGATGGCGCCACCAAGACGCGCAACTTCGGCGGTCGCGAGCTCGCCGAGTTGCGCTATCGGAAGCTGCTCGACAAATCGCGTGTCTCAGCCGACGACTGACCCGCCAGGAGCGCCAGCACCGCCATTCGAATAGGCACGCCATTGCGCGCCTGCTCAAGGACCAGTGAGCGCGGGCCAAGGGCAACTTCCCGACTGACCTCGACACCCTCGTTGATCGGCCCCGGATGCAGAAAGAGCGCACCGGGCTTGGCCCGCGCGAGCGACCGCGAGTTGATTTGATACCGATCGATGTACTCGGCCGCCGACAACCCGGCCTTCATGCGCTCCTTTTGGACACGTAGACCCATCATCGCATCGGCGCCGGTCAGGGCCGACTCGAGCGAGTCGGTCACCGATAACGACCGATCACCCGGTAGCGCACGGGCAAGCGACTCGAAGCCGTGCGTCCACGCCGAGGGGCCACACAGCCAGACATCCGCGCCGGCCTGCGTCAGTGTCCAGATGTTCGACCTTGCCACGCGCGAATGAAGGATGTCGCCCACGATCGCAATCTTCCGATCGCGCAGGGCGTCAACTGACCCGCCCCACGCTCGACGAAGTGTGAACAGATCCAGCAGCGCCTGGGTCGGATGAGCGTGCCAGCCATCGCCGGCATTGACTACATGTCCGCCAAAATGCCGCGCGGCAACCCACGGTGCACCAGATCGGTGGTGGCGGACGACGATCATCGTGAAGCCGATCGCGTCCAGGTTGCGCACCGTGTCGGTGAGCGTCTCGCCCTTGGTCATCGACGAGGACGGTGGGTCGAGCATGTACGTTTCCGCGCCAAGGTGGCGCGCGGCCAGCTCGAATGACAGACGCGTCCGCGTCGATGGCTCGGCAAAGACCAGTGCAACGTGCTGGCCGCGCAACAGCGGTCGTGGATCCTCACCACGATCGAGTACCTCGCGCATCTCCGTGGAAGCGGCCAGGATTTGCTCGATCTCGCCACTCGATAGGTTCTCGACATCGAGCATGTGACGACCTGCCAGGCTCACGACACTGCCTCAGCCACGGCTGACGATCCGTTGGGGCGCTCGATGACGACTTCGTCCTCCCCGCTGTCGACCTCGCTCAGGTGCACGCGGATACGCTCGTCGCGCGAAGTTGGCACGTTCTTGCCAACGTGGTCGGCGCGGATCGGCAGCTCACGGTGGCCACGATCGACCAGCACGGCCAGGCGAACCGCCTTGGGACGCCCGATTTCCACGAGGGCGTCGAGCGCCGCGCGCACCGTACGCCCCGTGTACAGGACGTCGTCGACGATCACGAGCGTGCTCGACTCGAGTGCGAAAGGCAGGTCCGTGGCTTTTACGTGCGGCTGGCGAACGCCGGCGGACACATCGTCACGATGAAAACTGATGTCCAGGCTGCCGACCGCGGGACGGACACCTTCGTGCGTTTCGATGGCGCTCGCCAGGCGCAAGGCCAGCGGCACGCCGCGTGTCTCGATACCGACCAGGGCAAGTCCGTCAGTGCCGCCATGTTTTTCGACGATCTCGTGGCTGATGCGAATCAGCGCGCGGCGGACGTCGTCGGCGGTCATGATCTGGCGCACGGTCACGGTTCGAAAGACTAGTCGGGTGCCGCCATGTGCGCCGGTTGCTCAGGACGCCGGAGTGACCTCGTCCTGATTTGGCGCCGTGAGCCGCAAGCCGCCTACACCGTCGCTGCCCCACGTCCGGATACGCAGCTCGCCATCGACGCTGTCATCCGTGGGGCCGACCCACGCGACTCGATTCGTGCCCAGTGAGAAGCCGCGCCGGGCCATGGTCATCGGCAGCAGCTGGGCATCGCCCGAGACGAGCTGCGTCGTGGGATCGGCAGCCAATACGGCCAGCCGGCCCCATGTCGACCCTGCTGAGTCGGCGATCCACACACCCAGGACCTGCCCGTCGCTCGACCACCGAGCCTGCCAGTCGACGACCGGAGCCGCGCGCGGATCGCGATCAGGCTCGAGCGCAACGAGCGACGCAGGAGCACCGGCCGGGTTGTCGGCGTTGTCGCTGTTGGGCGACGGGGCGGCCGCCTCGGGAGTCGTGCCGTCGGTGGCTCCGTCGGTCGGGTCGGGAGCAGTGGTCGCGTTGGCGGCTGGGCTCTCGCTGGGCACAGCCGGATCGAGGTTCGGCGCTGCACTGGCGGGAGCATCGGTCGCTTCAGGCGGTTGGTCGGTGGGTCCAGCGCTGGCGTCCGGTGTGGGTGCCGGTGCCGCGGCCCCAAACGGATCGATGCTCGCCCAGTCCATGAGATAGAGCGCCCCGGAGCGCGGCTCGGGCAGCTGTCCGGAAGTGTCGAGCTGGCCGTACCAGCCGATCACTTGCGTCCGCTGCACATTGACCGTGGGCAGCCACATCTGCGGGCCGCTCACGGCGCGCTGCTCGCGCGTTATTGGATCAATCACGAAGTTGCGTGGCTTGGCCGACGCCTGGTTGACTCGGCTGATGACGATGCGATTGCCCGACCAGGAGGCAAAGAAGCTTGCGTGATCGGAGGTGATTGCCTGAGCCTTCGCGTCGCCCGGCGACCAGACATAGACGTCGGGTCCCGTAGATCCGTCATCAGGCATCGCCGAGAAAGCAAGGATCTCGCCATTCAGTGACCAATCTGGCGCTGAACCGGCACTCTGCACGTTGTCAAGGATGGACAGCACTGCCAATCCCGGAACAGCGCTCGCGGGTGGTCCATCCGGTCCGCCAGGATCGGCACTCGCAGGTGGCTGCTGATTCGGGTCCGTCGCCAGCGTCGCTTCCGGATCGCCGTTGCCTTGGCCCGGGGCCTTCGACGGGGCCTGGACTGCGACCGAGCCGCTGCTGTCGCCGGGCGCCGGGCTGCCCTTTGGTCCGTGGTCGCCGCCACCCTTTTCGCTACCGCTTGAGGAGTTGCCCTTCGACGGCATCGTCACGACCGCGATGACATCCTCGCCAACGAGATGGCCGACAACGGCGAGCTGGTTGCCCGTCGGACTGAGCGCGACGTTGCCGGCGCGCATGTTTGACGGCAGCGAGACTGGCGTGCGGACGAGATTGCCCGCTGGAATGCAGTCGATCGGACCTGAGACCGGGCAGACCTGGCTTACGTCAGTGCTGTACACGGCCGTGTCCGTCAGTCCCTGGCTCAGAAAAGCGACCTGCCACGGGGCAATCGTGAGTGGCGTGGGTCTCGCTGAAACGCCTTCGGTAGGACCGATCGCGGGCGCGAGCTGGATCAGGGCAATAACCGCACTGACGCCGATTGCGGCCACGGCCGTCATCAGTGCCGTTGAGGGCTGGGCCGGCCGACGAGTGCGCGTCATGCGCCGGCGCCACTTCTCCGCCCGATACGCCCGCGCCACTTCACGATCGAGGCTGGTCGAT
Organism: Candidatus Limnocylindrales bacterium; assembly: GCA_038320305.1. Lineage (GTDB taxonomy): Bacteria > Chloroflexota > Limnocylindria > Limnocylindrales > CSP1-4 > JALYGJ01. The sequence goes on from JBBQEC010000247.1 coordinate 3,602, forward strand.
GTCCGTGCCCACATGTCGCGTGGCGGGTTAGGGGCGGGTAGGCCGCGGATCAGGTTCCGCTCGAGGCGATAT
>JBBQEC010000248.1:0-3671 GCA_038320305.1 Candidatus Limnocylindrales bacterium
CTTAGCATGGTCGAGGGCAAGGACGGTGTTCAGTTGGCGCATAACGTGTATATCGACTTTCCAGATTCCTTGTGGGGCAGATTCTGTCTTTGGTGTTTCCAGAGATACCTGAACGGACGGCAAGCTGTTTATGACCACACAATTCGCGAACTCCGCTATTTCAAGGAGCGGCTCGAAGCCGCAGCGAGCGCAGACGTCCCGTGAACTGTTTCGGATGTATCCCTACAGCCGCCCAACAAGGCGCTCCAGTGGACGCGCTAAAGCGCACCCCTCTCGAAGGCGGGATCGGGCTCTGTGCGACGGGCCGCTGGCTTCGGTGCTTGACATTCCAGATACAGGAAGGTCTACCGTCCGGGTTTGCAGATCGGTGAACTAGCTCGCCAGGCGGGCAACGACGACAAAGGCCGTGCGGTTCTACGAGTCCACCGGCCTGCTGCCGGCGCCGCCTCGTACGCCGAACGGATATCGACGCTACGCGTCGGCCGACATGGAGCGGCTGCGGTTCCTGGTGGGCCTGCGCTCGCTGGACCTGCCGCTCGATCGGGCAGGTGAGCTGGCCGTCCTGTGCGCCGCCGGCGATTGCGAACGGATATCCACCGAGCTGCGTGACCTCATCACGCGACAACGCGCCGAGATCGAGCGCCGTGTCAATGAGCTTGCGCATCTCGACGACCGCCTCGGGACGCTGGAGCAGCATCTCGCTGCGGGCGATCCGCCGCGGTCCGTGATTCCTCGAACAAGGGACGTTGAGATGGCGACCTGCAACTGATCGTGCGGGTCAGTGCTGCGGGTGCGACGCCTGCGGCTGTGGCCGCGCTTGCTCGAGCCACCGCAGGGCCGTGGCGCGTGACCGCCGTGAAGCTCGCAAGGCCTGAGCCGCCCCGACCACGGGTCGGCCTGCCCTGGTTCCAGGACTGCCCGAACCACCCGGCGGCCAGGGCATTGCTCGGCGAGCTTCTCGGCGAGCTCGCGCCAGGCACGACAGTCGAAGACATCGACGCGACCGATCTTGCTGTCGCGGAGCGCCACAGGTTCCCCGGCTCACCGACGATCCGCGTCAATGGGCGGGACGTCGACCCGTCCTTCCAGGATCCCGGCGACTACACGCCCCGTTGCCGGCTGTACAGGACGTCGGCGGGTCTCGGCGGTCTGCCGGAGCGTGCCTGGATCGAGGCTGCCATCATCGCAGCGGTCAAGGCCCAAGTGTCCGCTTCGCCTGGTCGAACTCCGCCTGAGTGATCTCTCCCCGGACGAGGCGGCTTCGTAGCACCTCCAGGCCGAGATCCTCCTCGAGGCGACGGCGCGGCCCGAGGATCGCCCTTGTGCCGCGCGTAGTCAGGAAGAACAGGCCGAATACGAGCGCGCAGAATATCGTCAAACCGACGACCCACGCGATGAGGTAATCCATGGCATCAGCCTCCGACGACCTCGGGTAGCGGGACGTACGGACAGATTTCGAAGGTGTCCCGTGGGCCGACGGTCAAGACTTCCAGCGGCCCCGGACATGAGCAGGTCAGCCGGCAGGCGAGCGGCCTGTCGCCGCGCGATTAGGGTGACCGCGACCGCGATCGCCAGGCCGACCGCGGCGATCCCGATCGACGTCTCCGGCCAGAACTGGTCGTGGAACCGCTGCGTGAGTCGTTGGGTGCGCAGGTCGAACGAGAAGTTGCCCTGCGGGAACACGACGAGGTGGAACAGGAGGAACGCCGCGTCGAAGAAGACGACGGCGCCGAACCGGCCGGCGAACCCGCGCATCACCGCCTGGCGATGCGGCCATTCGATCCGGTGACGATGACGATGCCGGTGTTCTGCGTCCTGATCTTGGCTCCTCGGTGTGTCGATGTGGGATCCTCATCAGGCGAACGTCGGCGCGGCTGCGTGAGAACCCGAAATACACACACGCCAGGCGGCGGCTCATGCGAGCTTACGGGCAGGGTCACAACCAGCCGTTCGTGAATCCCGCGCGCCGCAGTCCGGCGACTACGTAGGGGCACGCGCGCATCAGCCGCCACAACAAATCCGATCGGTAGTTCTCGCACATCAGCACGACCGGGCCGAGGTTGATCCCGAAGTGGTATGGCGACGTCCAGCCAGCGCCGGCATCGGCCTCGTTCGGAAAGGTCAGATTGATGCTGCATCGGAAGCAGTACTCGCCGGTGACTCGTGGATACACGTCCTGAAAATGCTGGACCGTCGGCAACACGATCTCCGGGGCGAACGGCAGCGACGCCACCACGGCCCACGGCGCGATGGTCCCGTCGTCGGGGCCGTACGGGGCGCCGCGTGCGACATAGTCAAAGAAGGAGCGCTTGATGCCGAGGATTCTCCGCGTCGTCCAGCCAGGCCCATCGCTCGCCGTCAGCCCCCAGAAGTTCTCTCCGTAGCCCGCGAATTCGCGAGGGTTTCGGATCGCGTACTCCCGCTGGACGTAGGTCGCGCGGCGGCTGTTCTCGCAATAGTCGATGCCTTTGTCTCGCGCGAACGCATCCTGGATCTCGCGGAAGTCCACCCAGATGTGCGAATACTGATGGATGAACAGCGAACCGCCATAGATGAACTCGTAGCCGTAGATGTCCTTCCATTGATAGGTGGCGGTCCACGCCGCGTAGCTCTCCGGTGGCAGGGGGTACGTCGGTGAGCCGAGGCCCAGGGCGTACAAGAGCAGAGCCTCGTCGTAGCCTTCCCAGCGGTATGGCAGAAAGCCGCTCTCGGGCTTCCACCCGTGGGTGACCGTCGCTCCGCCGTTGCACGTCCATAACCAATCGGCGCGGCGGTAGAGCGCGTCGGCCAACGTCCGGATTTCCTGCTCGGCTTCACTGTCTTGATCGAAAAAAACCGCAGCGGCGAGCATGCCGGCGAGCAGGAAACTGGTATCGACGGTCGACAATTCGCACAGGCCGGCGCGCCGTCCGGTGGTCATGTCGAGAAAGTGATAGTAGAAGCCTTTGTGCCCGGTCACGTCGGGCGCCGTTCCCTGCGCGCTGGTCCAGAAGAACCGCAATACCGCCAGCGTGCGCTCGATCGCGTCGGTGCGCGTCATCCAGGCGCGCTCAACGCCGACCGGATAGGACGCCAGCGCGAAGCCCACGGCCGCGATACTTGCGGGAGCGCCCGGCTGCGATTTGTCAGCTACGAGACCATTCGCGGGGTTGGTCTCGTGCAGGAAATAGTCGAAGGCGTGACGCTGCAACGCGTCCAGCCTCGCCTCACCGAAGTCCGGTAGGTTCGCGTGTACTGGGATCCCTCCCTTCACGCCCGTCACCACGGCGATCTTGCCCCGAAGCAGGTCCGTCATCGACGGAGACCTCCACCTGCGTCCGGGTCATGCCGTTACGTTACCCGCTCGTGGTCCGGCCTTGGATCACCTCAGTCTCGCAGCGTGCCGGCACCGACCTCATCAGGCCCACGTCAACGCGGCCGCGCCCGAGCTTAACGGCCGCCGTCGACAGACGCTCGATTGGATGAATCCATCAGAGGCACTCGCCAAGGTCGTTGCGTCTACAGGCCCGCTAACTGGCTGGGGAGCCCACGACCCGGATCTCGATGTCCGACGGCGCCACGCCTGTTGACGTCTTCAGCCCTTTTCAACAGGGCGCTCAGCTCGTCGTGCGATGTGAGCTGCTCGGGCAGGAACACGATATGGGCGCCCTGGGCGTAGGCATACTCCGCCA
>JBBQEC010000249.1:0-3637 GCA_038320305.1 Candidatus Limnocylindrales bacterium
GAGCGCCAGAAGCAGGTGGATGTTTCCGCCCCAGATCTCGAAGAAGGCGAGGGGCAGTGCGAACACGAACAGGGTTGGTCCTGTCAAAACGAGCAGCGTGATCATCATCAGCCCGGCCCATAGCGCCAGAAATTGATCCCAGGGCAGGCTCAGGATCGGGTCGAACGCCTGCACGAATGCCGGTGAGTAGAGGTATGCGCCAAAGTCGCCCGCGTCGGAGCCGTATGGGAACACGCGCACGGCGCGCCAATAGGCGTGCGCGTCTTGGCCCGCGCCCACGCTGCCTGTATCGAAGTGGCCGCTGCCAACGACGGTGAACGCAAGAATCATCCCGGCCCCGATTCCGCCCAGAAGAATCAAGGTCAGCCTGATGGCGGCGGTGCGCTTTTCGAGATCCATTGCGATTCCACTGTGCATGATCGCGCATTACAGCAACGCTTCGCCATCGGGTCGCCGATGTACGATCGGCGCGTGAATTACGAGATGTACATGAGCGCCGCCTTAAGCGAGGCACGCGCCGCCGCAGCCGCGGGTGAGTCGGTCGACGGTGCCGTCGCCGTGCTCGATGAAGCAATGGTCGCCCGCGCCCAGGGCCAGGTTGTGAGCACGGGCGATCCGACGGCGCACGCGGTGCTCGTCGTTGTGCGCGAGGCGGCCCGCCGACTGGGTCGGTCCGATCTTCGCGGCGTGGTCGTATTCAGCGCCATCGAGCCATGCGCGATGTGCGTCGGGGCGCTGCTCGCGGCAGACGTTGACGGTCTCGTTTTCGCGATCCACGACACGCTTGTTGGCGCGGCCGGATCCGTCATGCAGCTTGCGTCGGGCAAGGTACTGCCTCGCCGGCTGGAGGTCGTGTCCGGAATCCTCCAGCGCGAAGCGACAGAGATCCGCGACGGCGCGCGCCCTCCCTTCAGAGCTCCGGCCGCGCGCGCCTGACCCTCGCCCCGGGGACATCGGGTCCCTTGGTATCCTCACTGGGCGGAGAGGTGTCCGAGTGGTTGAAGGTGCCGCTCTCGAAAAGCGGTGTACGCAAGTACCGTGGGTTCGAATCCCACCCTCTCCGCCATTCGCACTCAAATCCGTCAATCTTGGCCCGCGGAGAGGTCGCCTAGTGGCCTAGGGCGCGGCACTGGAAATGCCGTATGGGGCAACTCATCGTGGGTTCGAATCCCACCCTCTCCGCCACACTCGCATCCGACGCCAACTCTGTGCGTCGAAGAGACGTAGCTGCGTGAACCGCTCAGCGGGTCAACCATCCGCTGAACCGCCGGCCAGGCTGGGTCCGCGTCCATTTGGTGCACCCAGCGGGTCAGATGCCCGCCAAAGCGCCGTTCGAGGGCTGGCCCCACGCTTCGCCGGGCCGTTGACCCGCTCAGCGGTGCCAGTCGGACTCGGGCGCGCATTGCCTTGATTTTCGCCGTGCTGCTGTCTTGGGGTCGCGATCTAAAGGCCGCATCCAAGCCGCCTGTAGAATCAGTCGGCCGTGCTAGGCGGGGAACTAGCGGTGCCCTGTACCTGCAATCCGCTCCAGCAGGGCTGAATTCCCACCCGAGGCCCGCGCTCGCGGATGCTGATGGAGAGATCGACGTTGAGGACCGGGTCCCGCGCAGCGGCGACGTGTGAACCTCGTCAGGTCCGGAAGGAAGCAGCGATAAACGCTGATCGCCGGGTGCCGCGGATCGGCCTGGTCCGAGTCGGTCACTTCGTTGGGCACGCGGACGTCCCGGTCGACGGTGGGTGCACGGCAAATTAATGCTTCGCGCGCGCGAGCTGCATGCGCAGCGAATGTTGTCGGGTCCGATGCGGCTCGTCACGGGGCGGCTCTAAACTGCCGTCAGTGGCCCAGACAGTCTCCTCTCCCACGCCTCACCAGGCGCTCTATCGGCGTTGGCGCTCGCAGACCTTCGCCGAGGTCGTCGCCCAGGACGCCATCATCGAGACGCTGCGCAACGCCGTTCGCCTCGACCGGCTGAGCCACGGCCTGCTCTTCGTCGGGCCGCGCGGCACCGGCAAGACGAGCACCGCGCGCATCGTCGCGAAGGCCGTCAACTGCCTCAACGCGGTGGACGGCGAGCCGGACGACACATGCCTGAACTGTGTCGCGATCCGCGAGGGGAGGGCGCTCGACGTCGTCGAGCTCGACGCGGCATCCAACAACCGCGTCGATGACATGCGCGAGCTCCTGCCGCGCGTCTACACGGCCACTGCGGACCTGAAGCGCAAGGTCTTCATCATCGACGAGGTCCAGCGCATCAAGGAAGGCTGGGACGTGCTCCTCAAGACGCTCGAGGAGCCACCTCCGGATGTGCTGTTCATCTTCTGCACGACAGATCCGTCGGGCATCCGGCCGGCGGTCGTGTCGCGCCTCCAGCGCTTCACGTTCCGCCCGCTGCCGGAAGGCCAGATACGCGGCAAGCTGCTCCGCATCGCCTCGGCAGAGGGCCGATCCGTAACGGATGAGGCACTCGACCTGATCGCGCAGCGGGCTGCGGGCGGCATGCGTGACGCAGAGTCGATGCTCGACCAGGTCATCTCGAGTGGCGTGGAGACGATCGACGCAGACACGGTTCGCGACCTCCTCGGCCTGGCCGATCTCGAGACCGTCGATCGCTTCGTTGCGGACCTGTCCGGAGGCGAGGCACTCGACGGCATTCGGTTGTTGGACCAGCTCGAGGCTGATGGACGCGACCTCGTCGCCTTTGCTGATCAGGTCGTCGCTCGCCTGCGCGAAGTGCTCGTTGAATCCTTGTCGGAGGGCAATCGGTCGGCTGACAAGTCCGCCCGCCTGGCCCGCGCGGCCCGTCGCATCGCTGGGCTCGACATCAATCGTGGAGCAGCGGGCGGCTCCCGGCTCCCGCTCGAGCTTGCGCTCCTGGATCCGACCGCCAGCCTGGGGAGTTTTCCTATCAACAGCCAGCCGACGGCGAACCAAGCGACTCGTATCCCGCAGGCTTCGACCTCCGACTTTTCGCCCGCCCGCCCGCCCGCGCCAGCGCAGAAGCCACCACCACCGATCGAGCGCGAGGAGCCTCCGCCGCCTGTGCAGGACAAGCCGGCGCCCAGGGCCATTCCGGTCCAGCCAGAGCCGACCGTGCTTCCGGCGGCCGGATCATCGCCGTCGCCCGTGACGGACGCTGGGCTGGCCGGGGTTCTGGCGTCATGGCCGTCGATCGTCGAGAAGATCAGTCGCAATCCCGCCTATAAGCCGTTGATCACGGCCTGTAGGCCAGTCGAGGTCAATGGCGTCACGATTGTTCTCGGCTTTCCGGAAACCCAGGCATTCCTGCGCGACCGGGCCGAGGCAAAGCGGGCCGCGCTCGAGGCCGACATTGCCCAGGTCCTCGGCCGCCCGGTGGCTGTGCGCTGCGTTACATCCAACATTGAGATCGTCGCAAGCGCGCCGACGGTCGACCTGGTTGAGCAGGCGCGGCGCGTGTTCGAGGACGATCTGATCGACGTCGCCGAAGTCGAATAGCGAGGAGGTTCCCATGGCGTTCAACGTGCAGAAGATGGCCCAGCAGATGCAGCAGATGCAGCAGATGCAGGCAGACATGGCCCGTGTGCAACAGGAGCTGGGGGCGATGACCGTCGACGGCACCGCCGGCGGCGGCGCCGTCACGGTAGGCGTCACTGGTCA
>JBBQEC010000250.1:0-3549 GCA_038320305.1 Candidatus Limnocylindrales bacterium
GCCATGGCCACGTGGATCGTGATCAGCGGCGGGTTGTCGAGCGCGGGCACGAGCGGGCTGATCTCTGCTGGCAGCGTGAACGCGTAAGTAAGCAGGAAGACCGCGACGCCGATCGGGATGAAGGCGATGGCCTTGATCGGATAGCGCCGGCTGAGGTACAGGTAACCGACCAGGATGCCGAACGCGAAGGCGACGCTGAACTCGTACAGGTTGCCCCACGGGCCACGGCCGACGAGGTAAGCGCGGATAGCGAGCCCGAGGCCGATGAGGATGAACGACGCCCACGTGAAGACCTGGGCCATGTTGCCTGCGGAAGTCGAATTGGCCGAGTCCGGGCCTGAGACAGTGGTGGTGACCGTCACCGTGCCCGTCGTACCCGCCGCGCCCGCCCCTGCGGTTGCCGCGGTCGCAATCTGGCGACGACCTGCGGCGAGCAGCGTCGTGTGGACGCAGAACAGAATGAAGGCAATGCCGAGCGTGACCATGCCAACGGCGAACAGGTAGTAGGTCATCGCCCCCAACTAACTGTGCCTCAGGCGATCGCGGCGCCGCCGGCCGGTGGCGCGCCGCGGCGAGTCACGACGATCGGTGCGAGGGCCGCGCCCAACTCGTAGCGCGTGCCGCACGTGCGGCACGTCTGCTGGCTCGCGACGCGGACCGAGTTGTCGACCGGGCAGCGCACCTGCAACTCCCTACCGTCGATCGGGCAGTCGCGCGTCGTGGCCGGGTAGATCAGGTTGTGAGTCGGGCAGTACGGAGCGTTCGGCGGGAAGTCGTAGCTGCCGTCAGCGAGCTCCGGCGCGGGCACCGGCAGTGGATCCTCAACGTGCGTCCTGCCGCGCCGGTTGGTGGCCAGCACGTAGATCCAGTAGACAGCGAGTAGCGAAAGCATCGGACCGACCACGCCGACGATGACCAGGATCGGCAGCAGCGCGAAGAGTCCGTTCCAGTCGGGAATGATGATCGTCTGGAACCACGTGAGAAATGCGGTCCACGGATCGACGGGTGCTGGCACGGCCCGAATGATAGGCCGCTCGGCGGCCGCTGGCTCAGCAGCGTTCGCGCTTTTCCTTGTGCGGGTTGCCGCGCTTGCGTGTCGCGCCGCGGCCGGGCGCCCACGATTGCTTCTCGTCGTCGTTCGCGGTCGCTTCCTTGGGAGCGGGGATGCCCTTGCGTCCGATGCTCGTTCCGGCGCTCGGCCGCGGCGGCCTGTCGAGGATCGGCTCGAGCCATTCGAGTCGCTTCGTCCGTGCGCCCAGATGGCGCGCCTTCTCCGTGAGGCCACGATCGTCCGTGACGAGGATGGCCGCGGCACGAGCATGTGGATGCATGTCGCGGATGATGTTTAGCAGAGCGTCGTCGGCGCTGAGCGAGCCCGCGTGGTGGATGTCGAGGTTGCGTCGGATGCGCTGACGACGGTCCGTGCCGCTGGCCGCATGTCCGTCGAGCATCACGATCGTCGGGAGCGTGGCAGGCACCGCGCCGGAGAGCTTCGCGAGTAGAAGTCGGATCGATCCCGGGTCGACGTCACCACTGACGCGATGAAGCAGGTTGTTGCCGTCGATGAGCAATCGATCGATGCCATCGAACGGCGTCATACCATCCGTCCGTGCTTTTGCTTGTTGATCTCGACGGCGTCGTCTATCGCGGGAGCGATCCGGTTCCGGGCATGCCCGAGCTGCTTCGGCAGCGCGCGGCCGGAGGCGACCGGATCGTGTACGTGACCAACAACTCGCGTTCCCATCGTGAGGAGTATGGCGTGAAGCTGGAGCGCCTTGGCGTGCCGCTGCTGCGGACGGCAGCGCAGAGCATCGTCACCGCCGCGCGGGCCACGGCCGTACTGCTGGCCGAGGCCACGCCTCCGGGCCGCGTCGCGATGGTCCTTGGCGGCCCTGGGCTGGCGCGCGAGCTGCGTGATGTGGGCATTCGAGCCGTGCCACCTACCGACCGCGGCCTGGGCGCCGCGCCAGACACGCTTGTCGTTGGCGTCGACTTCTCTTTGACCTATGCGCGGCTTTCCGTCGCCGCAGAGTGCGTCCGGCGCGGCGCCCGCTTCTGGGCCACGAACCGCGACGCGGTATTTCCGGCAGAGAACGGGCTCATGGCCGGCGCCGGCTCCATGGTCGCGGCCGTCGCCTATGCCACGTCCCGCGAGCCCGACATGGTCGTGGGCAAGCCCGAGCCACTGCTCTTCGTCGCGGCCGCTGAGCTCGCGGGCATTCCGGTCACCGACGCGGTCATCGTCGGCGACAACCTCAAGACGGACATCGGCGCGGCGATCCGTCTTGGAGCCCGCTCCGTCCTGATGCTTACTGGCGTGACCACGAAAGCCGACCTTGATGCGGCGCCCGCCGACGCCCGACCCACCCGCGTCGCCGAGGACTCCACCGCCCTCGCCTGCGCCCTCGCCGACCTCGCGCGCCCGTGACAGCGGGCCTTACGCCTCGTGAGTGACTGCACCCGAGACGGGACATCGCCCTCATGCTGCTAGTCACCCAGCATGACTAGCCAGTCATCGTGCGTGAATACACCCGAGACGGGGCATCGCCCCTTATGCTGGCGCACAGGTCGGCCCGGCCGGGCCCCAAGGGCCAGGCGTCCGAGGTACTCATGAGGCGGTGCGCAGAGTCGGGTCGGAGGCGGCGAATGACTCGAACTCCGCGCGGAGCTGAGCCCGGAGCGGCTCGTTGTCGTGCAGGAAGGCGACATCGAGTGCGTGGAGGTTCATGCGCCATAGGTCGGTTATCGACGCGCCGATGTCTGTGAGGGCGCGGTCGTACTCGCGTACCAGCGTCAGGTCGGAGACGGTTCGGTCGTCGGTCGAAAGCGTCAGCGGAACGCCCGCGGCGAGAAGCGTCTTCATGGGGAATGACGGGAGCGTGGGGAAGATCGATGCCTGGACGTTGCTCGTGGGGCAGACATCGAGCGTGACTCGGCGCGCCGCGAGCTCGGCCATCAGCGAAGCGTCGTCGGCGGCGCGCGCGCCGTGGGCGATGCGTGACGGATCGACCGCCTCAAGTGAGCGCCGGACCTGATCGGCACCGCCCCACTCGCCGGCGTGAATGGTTATGCCCAGTCCTCCCTCGCGCGCAATCTCGAATGACCGCGCGTGCGCGAGGGGATCCGGAAACGCCTCCTCGGGACCGGCCAGGTCGAAGCCGGTCAGTCCGCGGTCGCGAAATCCAGCAGCAACACGGGCCATAACGGCGTTCGCATCGGGTGGGTGGGAGCGGATGGCAACCGCGATCAGTCGGGCGACAACGCCTGTGGCAGAAGACGCGTCGTTCGTGCCTGCGACGACCGCCGTGATCCCGGCCCCCAGGTCGAGCCCGCTCATGACGTGGAGCAGCGGGCCCCAACGTACCTCGACATAGCGCGTCCCGTCCTGCGCAACGTCCTCGATCAACTCATACGCGACCCGATACAGGGCTTCCTCGTCCTGCAGAAGTGCGATCGGCAGCTCAAATGCCTGAAGTAGCTCGGCCTGGCTCGCGGCCTGCGCCGGCGCCTGTAGGCGCGCCGTGATCCCAGCCAGGTCCATGCCGTCGT
>JBBQEC010000251.1:0-3536 GCA_038320305.1 Candidatus Limnocylindrales bacterium
ATAACCGAATAGACGGATGCCGCGAAGCCACGTTCGACGGGGATTTGAACCGCTTCGGCACGCGCCACATGAACAGCCAGAGCCGTCCTGGTGGGGGAAGCGGGGACATTCACATGATAGCAGCCTGAGCGTGGCGGTCAAGCGGCCGAGGGGCGTGCGGACCCGCTCTTCGTTGGTGCTGCCGAGGTCGCTGGCCGGTCGTGACCGGCTTTCGCCTAGTTGTGGCGGCCTGAGCCCGACGCTGAAGTGTCCGCGTTCTCGACGTTCTTCTCGGCTGCTGCCTGGCGGGCCTTCTCCCAGTCCTGGCGGAAGGTGACGATGCCCTTGTCAGTCAGTGGGTGGTGGACCATCAGCTGAAGGATCTTGAACGGCACGGTCACGATGTGTGCTCCGATCAGCGCCGACTCGGTCACGTGGCGTGGGTGGCGAATGCTGGCAACGAGAACCTCGGCGTCCATGTCGTACGTGTCGATGATCGGCACCAGTTCGCGAATGACTTCCATGCCCTCTTCGTTGATGTCGTCCAACCGTCCGACGAACGGCGACAGCAGCGACGCCCCGGCCTTGGCCGCCAGCAGGCCCTGATTGGCCGTGAAGATCAGCGTGCAGTTGGTCTTGATGCCTTCCGCGGCGAAGCGCGACATGGCCTCCAGGCCCTCCTCGCTCATGGGCACCTTGACGTAGATGTTCGGCGCAAGCTTGGCGAAGGCGCGGCCCTCGCGGAGCATGCCGTCAACGTCTTCGGCGACGACCTCGGCGCTCACCGGACCCGGCGTCAGGTCGCAGATCTGCTTGAGGATGTCCTCGTACGACCCGCCGACCTTGGCGTACAGCGTGGGATTCGTCGTAACGCCGTCGAGAATGCCCCAGCGCGCAGCAACGCGGATCTCTTCGATGTCCGCGGTATCAAGGAAGATCTTCATGGGTCCAATCTTACGCGCGGTCCAGAAGCGACCTCGAAGCGGTCGGCCATGCCCCAAGCAGTCATCGACCCCGCACGTATTGGCGGGCAATGCCTGAATATGCGCCGACCATGACTCGATGCGAGATCCGTGACCTCACGCCTGCCGCGCTCGACGATGCGGCCGTTCTGCTGGCTGAGCGCCACCGCCGCCATCGGGTGGCCGTGCCTGCCCTCGATCCAAAGTACGAACGCGCGTCCGAGGCGCGACCAATCATTGAGCAGCTCGCGTCACGCGACGGCGCGATCGGCGCGATTGCCTACGACGGGGCTTCTGCGGCGGGCTACGCGCTCTTCGCGCCGCACTCGGAGCCGACCTGGGGCGTCAACGCATGGGCAGATGATGGCGCCACCGCGGGTAACAGCGAAGCCGTACGCAACTGTTACGCGCGTGTCGCGGGCAAGCTCGTTGACGCGGGCATCCGCAGTCATTGGGCCGTGGCTCCGTCCAGCGACACGGATCTTGGTGACGCGTGGTTCAGCATGAGCTTTGGCCTTCAGGCCGCGTACGCACTCCGAGAGCCGGTCGGGCCTGACTTCCAGCCACAGGCGCGCGACGGCATGGTGATCAGACGCCCTGACCAAGCCGACTTTCCCGCGCTGCTCGAGCTTGACCACGTTCTGCCAACCCACCTTGGCATGTCGCCGGTCTTCTCCACGCTCAAAATGCCGAGTGGCGCGGAAGCCGAAGCGGAGCTCGCCGAGGACCTCGACAACCCGAAATACACGTTCTGGGTCGCCGAGCACGAAGGTCGCGTCATATCGACGATGGTGGGCCTGTCACTCCGCGAGTCGCAATCGTGGGGGTCGCTGATGAAGCCCGTCAGCGCCGCGTTCCTGGGCTATGCCGCGACGCTGCCGGCGGCGCGCGGCCTGGGCGCAGGCCGCGCGCTCGCGGACGTGTTCATGGCCTGGGCACGCGACGAGGGCTACGAGTGGCTCGCCACGGACTGGCGCACGACGAACATCGAGGCGGATCGGACTTGGCGCGCGATCGGTTTCCGCCCTGCGTTCAATCGTCTATTTCGCGCGATTCCCTAGATCGAGGCCGTCAGTCCTCTGGTGGTGGCGGCACTGCCGCCTTGGCAGCGGCGACGATCGACGGATGAAGCTCAGCCAGATCGCGAGCGACGCGGTCGAGCACGGGCGCTGCCGCTCCGGCCGGGTCTCGGCCAAAGACGGTTGCCCCAAAGCGGCCGAACGCCTGCGCGATGAGGCGCGACAGCCAATCAACCTCTGAGCGGCGGCGTCCGATCATGTCGAGCGTCTTCTCGATCTGAACTGTGTGTTCCTGGATGTGCGACGACCAACGCCACTGACGGAAGCCAACGGTCACCAGCAGTCCGGACCAGCCCGCGTTCAGGAGCAGTTCGTCAGGCGTCAGCGTCGCGTAGCGGGAGGAGGTCGCATCGACCACGTTGTCGAGCTTCTGACGGATGTCAGCCAGCGATCCCGTGGCCTCTTCGTCCTCTTCCGGAAATCCAGCGAATAACTCTCTGGGAGGACGCTGCGCGCCTGGCGGGCGCGGCTGATCTCGCACGGACAGCCACCATGCGCTGCCCAACGCGAAGCCACGTTGGCCGCTGATGATGTGGCCCAGCGTCTGACGGATCGTCCATTCGCCGCCGCCCGGATCCGCATCAAGGTCTGCGTCAGTAAGCGTGGCCAGAACTCCCTGGAGTTCCCAGCGCGCCACGGTTGCGGCGGCCACCGCATCGCGCGCCTCCGTTGATGCTGAATCAGCCAACAGGCGACTTGACTCTGATGCCGCGAGCTCGAGCAGCTCGATAACACGATAGAAGCCGTAACGGACGTCCACCTCGTTGCCGTCCCAGTTCCACTCGTAGACGAGGTCGCCATCGGGTAGCGCCACGAGCGCGTCGATGAGCTCGACGCACGCCACGCGCGCCCGAAGCAATGCCGGATCGAGCTCCACGAGCGGTCCGGGCGCATGGTCGAGGACAAATTGATCCAGCACTGCGCTCATCTGAAATTTCCGCTCAGGCGGTCACGCATCTGATTAGCCTCCGCGGACGCTTTGCGCTGCTGCACGCTTTTTCTGACCGGCGCCTCAGGCGCCCGTCAGAACTCCGGGTGCGGTCGGCTCGCCATGAGCGGGTGCGCCAGCTTTTCGGGCGTGCTCGACGGCGGCCTTCACGAAGCCCGTGAAGAGTGGATGCGGCCGATCAGGCCGGCTCTTGAACTCCGGATGGAATTGCGAGGCCACGAACCACGGATGGTCCCTGAGCTCCACGATCTCGACCAGCCGGCCATCCGGCGATTGGCCGGACATGATCATGCCGTTCCGCTCGAGCGCCTCGCGATACTCGTTCGAGACCTCGAAACGATGCCGATGACGCTCATAGATGACCTCCTCGCCGTAGGCCTGGCCGGCCTTCGAGCCCGGGGTCAGACGCGCCGGATAGAGGCCCAGGCGCATCGTTCCGCCCTTGTCCTCCATCTCGCGCTGGTCGGGCATGAAATCGATGACCGGGGCGTTCGTGAACATGTCGAACTCGGTCGAGTTGGCGTCGCGGTCCCCGACCACATCGCGCGCGAACTCGATCACGCCACA
>JBBQEC010000252.1:0-3507 GCA_038320305.1 Candidatus Limnocylindrales bacterium
GACTTTTGCGGCTCTCGAGGATGCCTTCGAGCGGCGCTTTCACGAGCTGTTCGGCGGTGGCGATGCGCAGCTCTCCCTGACGATGCCGGAGGACATCTCCGCGACAGGAATCGAAATTCACGCCCGACCGCCGGGCAAAAAGCGTCAACCTCTATCGATGCTCTCAGGCGGCGAGCGGGCGCTTACGGCAGTCAGTCTGCTGCTGGCCATGCTCGAAGTTCGTCCCGTGCCATTCTGCGTTCTGGACGAGGTCGATGCTGCGCTCGATGAGGCCAACGTCGGACGGTTCTCGAAGGCATTGCGCGGTCTCGCCGACCAGACCCAGTTCATCGTCATCACCCACAACCGCGGCACGATCGAGGGCGCCGACGCTCTGTATGGAGTCACCATCGGCGACGATGCGATCAGTCGAGTCGTGTCGCTGCGCCTGCCAGGCGTGGCTGGCGACGGCCACGCCGCGGCCATCGATGAGCAGCTTGCCGAGGCGGCCCGGGCTTGACCGGCTACGAACAGGGCGTTGCGCGGACCCGTCAAGGCGTCTTCTCGCGGCTACGCGGCGTGTTCGGCCGCCAGATGGATGACGCGGCCTGGGAAGAGGTCGAGGAAGCGCTGATCGCGGCCGACGTCGGCGCAACGCTTGCGGCGCGGGTCGTCGAGAGCGCCCGTGAGCGCCGCGATCTCTCGGATGCACAGGCCGCGGTCGAGGCAGAGCTGCTGGCCCTGTTCGCGCCCCGCGATGCAACTCCGTGGCCGCGGGTCGTAGCTCCCGGGGTGCCGGCAGTCGTCCTCGTCATCGGCGTCAACGGCACAGGCAAGACAACGACCGTGGCCAAGCTGGGCAACCGCTTCGCGCGCCGCGGCGCAAAGGTCATCCTCGCGGCAGCGGACACGTTCCGCGCGGCGGCTACCGAACAGCTCGAGGTGTGGGGTCAGCGGACAGGGCTTCCTGTAATCGTGCACAAGGCCGGTGCCGATCCATCGGCCGTGGTCTACGACGCGTTGGACGCGGCCGCTGCCCGCCACGCCGATGTCGTGGTCGCCGACACGGCGGGGCGCCTGCACACCAAGAACAACCTCATGGAAGAGCTGGCCAAGATTCGGCGCACGATTGCCAAGCGTCTACCCGATGCACAGCCGGAAGTGATCTTCGTGCTCGATGCCACGACCGGCCAGAACGGACTTACGCAGGCCAAAGCGTTCAACGAGTCGGCCGGTTTGACCGGCATCATCCTGACCAAGCTCGATACGACGTCGCGCGGCGGCATCGCATTCGCCATAGAGGACGCGCTGAAGGTGCCGGTCTTGTTCGTCGGCGTTGGCGAGAAGATCGACGACCTGCTCGACTTCGACCCGAATGCTTTCGTGAGCGCGCTGTTCGCCTAGTCGGGGAGTGCGACCTCTTCGATCGTTCGGATCCGTCGCACAGGTGAGAACCACAGCACGACGAAGCCGAGCAGCCCGATCAGCGGGCCAAGGAAGAGCGCGCTGCGCAGCCCGATCTGCACGGCGATGAAGCCGCCGACGAGCGTGGTGATGAGCTGCGCAAAGAGAATCGCGACTGTCACGGTTGCGTTGACACGGCCCAGGCTCCGGTCATGGACGATCGACTGACGCAGTGACGTGTCGGTGATATCGAAGGCAGTCATCGCGGGATCCGTCACGAGCTGCTGACCGATCAGGACAGCCATCGCGACGAGGGGCATGCCGACCGGCGCCAATGGCACGAACACGAAGCCGAGCATGCCGACCAAGGTGCTGCCCAGGATTACCGGCCCAACCCCAAAGCGCCGTGTGGTGCGTGTCGTGACCAGTGCCGCGACCAGTGAGCTGATACCGCCGACAGCGGCAACGATGCCGATAGCGGCCGCGTCCAAGCCCAACTCATCGATCGCGAAAAGGTACCAAATCGCGCTGAAGATGCCCCACGCGCCTGCCATTGCCATCGAGGCCAGGGTCGTCGCTCGCAGAATCGGGTTGCCGCTCACGAGACGCAGCCCGGCGGCGATCTCGCGCATGACGGGTTCGCGGTCGATCTCCTGCGGCGGAGGCGGTTCCTTGACGCGGATCGATCCGAGCAGCACGGCGGAGACGAGGAAGCTCACCGCGTCAATGAAGATCGCAATCGGCGCGGTCAGGATCTGAACGAGGAAGCCGGCCGAGCCGAACGCCAGGAACTCCGAAACTGATGACGAGGCCGCGAGCGCCCCGTTGGCGCGGACGAGATCGCCGCGCGGCACGATCGAGGGCAGGTACGCCTTGTCCGCGGCGTCGAAGAACGTGGTCAACGCCGCGGTGAGGAGTGCAACGACCAAAAGCAGCGGCATCGAAAGCCAACCGCCGATAGCGGCCAGCGGAATCAATCCGAGGACGGCAGCACGGCCCAGGTCCGCAGCCACGAGCACCGGACGGCGCCGAAGACGGTCGACCCACGCTCCCGCGACGAGCCCAATCGCCAGCCCCGCGATCAGATCCATGCTGCGTACGAAGGCCACGCCAACAGCGTCGGCATTGAGCACGATGATGGCCACGAACGGCAGCGCGATGCGCGTGACGAGCGAGCCGAAAATTGAGATCGTCGCGGCGCTCCAAACACGCTGAAACGCGCTGTTGCGCCATAGGGAGGGACCCGGCAGCTCGTCGGGTGGTGGGAAGGCGGGATCAAGGAGCGGCTCAACCATCGGCTGGCAGGGTAGGGCAGCGGTCTCCGCAGCACCGGTCACGCTGGCGCTCGGATCGGACCTGCGCGGCTAGACTTGATACTCCGATGTTTGACGATCTCTCCGAACGATTGCGTGGCGTCCTCGGCCGACTGAGCGGCCACGGCCGAATTACAGAGGCTGACGTCGATGCGGCCATGCGCGAAGTGCGCTTGGCGCTGCTCGAGGCGGACGTCAACTTCCGCGTCGTCAAGGATTTCGTGGCTCGTGTCCGCGAGCGTGCCGTTGGCGAGGATGTGCTCGACAGCCTCAACGCCGGCCAGCAGATCATCAAGATCGTCCACGAAGAGTTGACCGCGGTCCTTGGCGCCGGCGATCGGACATTCCATCTGAGTGGCTCACCTGCCGTCGTGATGCTCGTGGGCCTCCAGGGCGCCGGCAAGACGACTCTCTCCGCCAAGCTGGCCCGCTACATCACGCGCCAGGGCCGGAGGCCGCTGCTCGTCGCTGCGGATCCGTATCGACCCGCGGCAGCGGAGCAGCTTCAAATGCTCGGCAAGCAACTCGATATCCCCGTCTACCGCGCACCCAACGGCACGAGCGTTCCGGACATCGCCCGTGGCGCGCTCGACGCGGCAAGGACCCAGGCACGCGACGTGCTCGTCCTCGACACCGCGGGCCGCACCTCGCTCGATGAGGAGATGCTCAACGAGATCCGCGTCCTCTCCAAGCAGATGCAACCGGCCGAGACGCTGCTCGTCGTCGACGCGATGGTCGGCCAGGAGTCAGTGGCGGTCGCGCAGGCGTTCGTCGATGCCGCCCCAGTCACCGGGATCGTGCTGACCAAGGT
>JBBQEC010000253.1:0-3483 GCA_038320305.1 Candidatus Limnocylindrales bacterium
GCACGCGTATGTCGCCTGTGTGCCCGAGCAGCATCACCACCATGTCGTGTGTCGGGGCTGTGGAACATCCGTTGAGGTTGACGACAGCGGTCTGCAGGCCGTTGTGCGCCAAATCGGTGCCCAGAGCGGCTACCGCATCGACAACCACCGCCTCGAGCTGTACGGGCTGTGTCCGGAGTGCCAAAGGATGACTGCCAGATGACATGGCTCGTCGGCATCCTCCCATTCACCTCGACGCTGCTCGGCGGTCTCGCCGTCTTCCGGCTGCAGCATCGACTGCACGCCGTCATGGCCTTCGCCGCGGGCATCCTCGTCGCCACGGCACTGACGGATCTGATTCCCGAGGGCATCGGCCTGATCGGCGGAGAGAACGCGGCTCTGACGACGGGCGTGGCGGCTGTCGTCGGATACCTGATCTACGCCGCCGTCGAAGCCTTCATCCACCAGGGCTCGTATGAGCACGGCCATCCACAGGGCGTGGACCCAACCGAGCCGCACGAACATGACGAACAGCTCAGCGCGGCCCGCTCGACCCTGGGCTGGGTCGGGCCTGCGGGTTTGATCGTGCACAGCACACTGGACGGCGTCGCCATCGGCCTCGGCTTCCAGGCGAACGCGCAAGTTGGCTTGCTCGTCCTGATCGCGGTCCTGGTCCATGACTTCGCCGATGGCCTCAACGTCGTCACGCTCGCCTTTGCCGGCGGCCGCACACGTCGGGCTGCTCTCGTGCTTCTGGCGCTCGATGCGGCCGCACCCATCCTGGGCATCGTGATCGGCCAGTCGATCACGCTCGCGCCCTCAAACCTGGGCATCCTGCTCGGCGTCTTCGGCGGTGCGTTCATCGCCATCGGTGCCGGCCATCTGCTGCCAGAGGCACAGCACCGGGGTCAGGCACGGGTCTCGCCGCTCGTCGCCCTCACGATCTTTGGCGCCGTGCTCGTTGTGGCGTTGCGGATGGTCATTCCGTAAAACGCGACAATCCCCGCATGACGAACGTCGCGGCCGTGATCTCCGTTTCTGACCTGCACAAGAGCTACGGCGACGTCGAGGCTGTCAACGGCGTCAGCTTCGAGGTGGCACGTGGCGAAGTCTTTGGGCTGCTCGGGCCTAACGGCGCGGGCAAGACGACGACGATCGAGATCCTCGAGGGGCTCAACAACTCCGATGCGGGCACGGTCAGCGTGCTCGGACTTGATCCTGCGCGCGACAACGCCAAGTTGAAGGAACGCATCGGCGTCCAGCTCCAGACCGCCGCCCTCTACCCCAATTTGACGGTGGTCGAACTGATCAACGTTTTCCGCAGCTTTTACAGCCATTCCCGACCGACCGAGGAGCTGATCAGCGAGTTCGGCCTGGAGGAGCGTAGGACCGGCCTGACCAAGGAGCTGTCGGGCGGGCAACGCCAGCGTCTGTCGGTGGCCCTGGCAATGGTCAACGACCCGGAGCTGATCTTCCTTGACGAGCCAACGACCGGACTTGATCCGCAGGCACGTAGATCGCTGTGGGACAGAGTGACCGCGCTCAAGGAAGACGGCCGGACCGTGGTCATGACGACGCACTACATGGAGGAGGCTGAGCAGCTGTGCGACCGCGTGGCGATCATGGACCACGGTCGCATCCTCGAGTCGGGCACTGTCAGCGAGGTTGTCAGGAGCCATTTCAAGGACCGTACGGTCCGCTTCAGGACTCGGGCGGGACTGGATGATGCGCGCCTGGCAAGCCTGCGCAACGTCACTCGCGTGGCCCAAGAGGTGGACGAAACGGTCCTGTACACGACCGATGTGCCGGCCACGATCGTCGATCTCGAGCGAGTCGCCGAAGAAGTTGGCGCGAGCGGCCTGGACGTTGCCGTGAAGCGACCCACGCTCGAGGATGTCTTCCTCGAGCTGACCGGCCGCGCGCTGCGCGACTAGAGGATCCGAGATGCGTCGCTTCAATCGCGGCCTGCTGCCGCTGACGATCGCCAACATCAAGAGCTACTACCGCGACCGCGCAGCGCTGTTCTGGACGATCGCCTTTCCGGTCATCTTCGTGATCCTGTTCGGGTCGATCTTCTCCGGCGGACCGACGACCTTCAACGTCGGTTGGGTGGACCAGGATCAATCGAGCGCCTCGGCGCAGTTGCGCGAAGGCTTCGCCGCGGTCGGTCTGCTCGAGCTGAAGGATGCGACGCAGGCTGATGCCCTGGCCCAGATGCAGGACGGCACACTTGACGCGGTCATAGTCGTGCCGGCGGGGCTTGGCGCGGCCATGACGACGAGCACGCCGGAGGGCACGACCGCGGTGCCCTTCCAGCTGACCCTGTACACCGATCCGAGCAAGCAATCCGCGAGCGGCACGATCCAGCAGGTCGTGGGCCAGGTGGTCGGCGGCATCAACCAGACGCTCAGCGGCAAACCTCCGGCTCTTGCGGTTCAGGCCCAACCGATCCAGACAGAGAACCTGACCAGCGCCGCCTACTTCGTGCCCAGCATCCTGGCCATGGCGCTCATGCAACTGGGCGTTTTCGCCGCGATACCCCTCGTAGCGCAACGCGAGAAGCAGATCCTGAAACGGCTCGGCGCCACTCCGCTGGCACGTTCGACGCTCGTCGGCAGCAACGTATTCACGCGCCTGCTGATCGCAGTGGTGCAGACCATGATCATCATCGGCATCGGCGTGTTGCTCTTCGGCGTGTCCGTGCTGCAACCGTTGGCCGTGGCCGCCCTCGTCGTACTGGGCGCAGTGACCTTCGTGTCGATTGGCTACGTCATCGCGTCGTACGCCCGGACCGAGGACTCGGCCAACACCCTCGCGAGCGTCGTCCAATTCCCCCTCATGTTCCTGTCCGGAATCTTCTTTCCGATCGCATTCATGCCGCAATGGCTGCAGCCTGTCGCGGCATTCCTGCCACTGACCTATCTGGGCGACGCGTTACGCCAGACGATGGTCGGCGGCGCGGCATACGCACCCCTGTACGTCGACGTCCTTGTCCTCGCCGGCTGGCTGATTGTGTCGTTCCTGATCTCGGCCCGCTTCTTCCGCTGGCAGTAGCCGCATGCCCGGACGCGGCGCCCTGTATGTCGGCACGAGCGGCTTTGCCTATCCCGACTGGGCGCCGCTCTTTTATGCCGACGGCCTCAAGAGCAACGCGCTCCTGCCCGCGTACGCCGAGCGGCTCAACTCGGTCGAGCTGAATAACACCTTCTATCAGCACCCCAAGGCCGATCGGATCGCCTCGTGGCTGTCGCAGACGCCGGCTGACTTCCGCTTCGTCGTCAAGGCCCAACGCGGTGGCAGGATGCGCGCTTTCGGCCAGGCCGCTGAGCAGACCGTGGTCTGGCTGACCGCGCCGTATCGGCTGTTCGGGGAGCGGCTCGGCAGCGTGTTGTTCCGCATCGGCGAAAACATCCATCGCGATGATCAGAAGCTGAGCTTGATGCTCGCGGCATGGCCCGTGGACATGCCGCTGACGCTGGAGTTCCAGCACGAGTCGTGGCACGT
>JBBQEC010000254.1:0-3467 GCA_038320305.1 Candidatus Limnocylindrales bacterium
CGACTTCCTGTACCACTCCGAATATCTGGGCTATATGCCGCCCGGCTTCGAGATCAACACCAACCTGGGCATCGAGGACATAGGACACATTCCACTCAACCTGCTGATCATGCTCGGCTGGCCGCCGGTCATCGACACGAGCTGTGGCTTGCAGCTGCTCAGCGTCGATTGCGCGCCCATCAAACCAAGCCAGATCGGGATGAGCATTCTGCTCACGTCACCTGCCTACCTGTTGGCCGTGCCGCTCGTCATGATGCACTGGCGCCAGCGCATCGTGGCTGGCTCGGCAATCGCAATCGTGTGCGTCGCCTTCGTCAACCTCATGCACTTCAGCCAGGGTTGGGTTCAGTTCGGCTATCGCTTCAGCAATGACTTTGCGCCGTTTGCTCTCGTCCTGGTGACGCTCGCCATCGCCTGGCTGAGCCGGCGAAGATGGACCTACGTCCTGTCGGGCATCCTCGTGTTGATCTCGGTGCTTGTAAATGCGTGGGGTGTCTATTGGGGCGTCACACTGGGCTGGTGAGCACCTCTGTGGCCGAGCTCCCGGCGCCGGCAACGGCGACCACGGAGACGGCTGGCTGGTCACGTCTGACGGTCATGTCGCGCTGTCTGCTGGCGGCGGCGATCGTCGCCGCGCCTGCGCTGCTGCTGTTCATGCGCACACTGATGCCCGACGTCAACTATTGGGACACGGCCGAGTTCCAGGCGATAGGCCCCGTGCTGGGCATCGCCCACCCAACCGGTTACCCGGCTTACACGATGCTGCTGTGGCTGGCATCTGTTGTTCTCCAGCCATTTGGCGATGCAGCATTTCGCGCAGACATGCTGTCTGCGCTGCTCGTCGCCGCGGCGTGCGGCATCGTGGGGGCGACCGTCGCATACCTGACGCGTCGTTTGGTGATCGGCGTGGGGGTAGGCATTGCCTTCGCCGTCTCTTCGCGCGTCTGGGCGATCGGCCTGCACGCTGATCCACACGCCTTCCATCTGTTCCTTATCGCCCTGTTGCTGTTCCTGCTCGTGGTCTGGGCCGACAGGCACAGGGACGGCCAGACAAACGCCGATCGGGTCCTCATCGCCTCTGCTGCGCTCTTCGGGGTGTCAGTTGCCAATCACGCGCTGACACTGCTGCTTGCCCCAGGGGTCGGGCTGTACGTGCTGCTCGTCTATCCCGGCATCCTGCGCCGCGTCCGATTTGTCGCGACGTGCGTCGCTGCGCTCGCGCTGACCACGGTCGTGCTCTACGCGTACCTGCCGATCCGCTCGGCGATGAACCCGCCAATGGACTACGCCAACCCGCAGACGTGGGAGAACTTCAAGTACGTAGTCTTCGGCGAACAGTTCACGAACACCTTCCACGCCCGGCCGTCGCTGGTCGATTCGGTGCGTCTGATCGTGCAGGAAACCTGGCAGCAGCTCGGTTTGCTGCTGCCCCTCGCGGCCATCGGTCTGGTCGTTGGCGCCATCCGCCGCAGCGCGCTGGTCGTGATGCTCATCGCCTGGTTCGCGCTGACCTGGTATTTCGACGTGGGTTACGAGAACGCGGACATCGGCCGCTACTACCTGGTGCCGCTCATGTGTGTGGCAGTCGTCGGTGGGCTTGGCGCGGGCGCGATCCTCGAGGCCTCGAAGGCGGTCGTGCAACGCGTCGCGCCCGCCCGCCGGACAGTCCTGCGCGCCGCGTTCGCGGCGGGCCTTGCGGTCGTGCTCATCGTGCCCGCGATCCTGTCCGTACCGCCACGCTTCCACCTGATCGACGAGTCGACCGATTACGGTGCCCGCTCATGGCTGAACTCACTGGCCACGGCGCTGCCCCAGGATGCAGTCATTGTCAGCTGGTGGAGCTACTCAACGCCGCTCTGGTACGCCCAGTACGTGGAGCACTGGCGCCCGGACGTCACGATCATCGATGACCGCACGATCCTCGATCAGGACCTGGGCAGCGCACAGCAGGTCGTCGCCGATTACGTCGGCAAGCGGCCCGTGTTCCTGATCCGGGTCCCGAACGACTACGCACCATTCGCGAAGCTGTACACGATGACGCCATTGCCCGGCGTGGACGGCCAGCAGATCCTGCAGGTCGTCGGACCCAAGTCGGACACGCAGAGCGTCCAACAGTCGAACCTATAATCCGCGCCGTGGTCGTCGCAGCAGCAGATCCACAGCTCCGGCCACGCACCGATGCGAGACAACGCGTCGCGGCCCTGTCGTTCTTTTTCCCGGCGCACAACGAGGCCGAGAATATCGAGGCGCTCGTGGCCGAGGCGCTCGTGGCGCTGCCGTCGTTCGCGGACGAATTCGAGATCATTGCCGTCGACGACGGCAGCCGTGATGCCACGCCGGAGATAGCCGACCGACTCGCGGCCTCGGACGCCCACGTTCGGGTGGTGCACCACGAAGTCAACCAGGGCTATGGCGCGGCAGTCCGCAGCGGCTTGCGTGCATCGCGCTACGACCTTGTTGCGTTCACTGACGGCGACCGCCAGTTCAAGGTTGCCGACCTGGGTCGCCTGCTCGATCGGATGGCCAAGCCGGACAAGCCTGATGTCGTGGCCGGCTATCGCTTGAAGCGCGCCGATCCATTCATTCGGACCGCCTACGCTCGTGCCTACCGCCTCGCGCTGAACATCTTCTACAGGCTCGGAGTGCGTGACATCGACTGTGCCTTCAAGCTCTTCAGGCGCTCGGCGCTGGAGGGCATCCGCCTCGAATCGGGCGGCGCCTTCATGTCGGCCGAGCTGCTCATCAAGCTCAAGCAGCGTGGGCGCACGATCGTCGAGGTTGGCGTGCCGCACTACGCGCGTACGGCCGGATCCCCGACAGGCGCAAAACCGTCGGTCATCTTCCGTGCCGTGCGCGATTTCTGGCGCCTGCGCATCCGACTTTGGACGAATCGCGCTGTGGCGCTCGAACGAGGCGATCCGGTCCTGCGTAGCGAGGGCTCGACGACCTAGACCACCCGAAGGTCAGTCGGGCTTGCGGCCCTCGCCCGACTCGTCTGGCGGATCCATGTTGAGCGAGTTCACGAACTCCCGGAACACGCTCAGCTTCTCATCCTGGGCGCCCTCAGGCACGACACCGGCTCGGTCGAGCACAGCATCCGTGGCAAAGATTGGCACGCCCACGCGCACGGCAAGTGCGATCGCGTCGGAGGGGCGCGCGTCGATATCGACTTCGCGTCCGTCGATCTGAAGCAGGAGCCGGGCGCGGAACGTGTCGTCGGACAGGTCCGAGACGATGATCTTCTTGACGGTCACGCCGCACTCGGCCAGCGTCTGCGAGAAGAGATCGTGGGTCATCGGACGCTCGGGCGTGACGCCCTGCAGGCGCATGGCGATGGCGTTCGCCTCCCATGGCCCGATCCAGATCGGCAGATAGCGGTCGTGCCCGGTGTCGCGCAGGATCACAACGTGCTGCGAGGACATCATGTGCACCCGGACGCTCTCAACGAGCATCTCGTTCAACACGCC
>JBBQEC010000255.1:0-3461 GCA_038320305.1 Candidatus Limnocylindrales bacterium
GTTCGAGGAGATGGAAGAGTCCAGGCCGGGTGGTCTGGGCGCCATCCACCTTGCACTGTGGATGCCCGTCGAGGAGGCGCAGAAGCGTGTCGACGATGCGCTGGCGGCCGGTGGCCACCTGGTCCGCGACGACTACGCGCCAGCCTGGTGGACTCTCGCGGACGCCTACGGCAACGAGATCGACGTCGCCACGATCGCCTACCGCGATGGGCCGTCGCCCGAGGCTTAAGCCCGGATCTAGAGCGGCCGCGTGATGCGCGATCGACCGTCGAACCGGAGGTGCGAGTCGTAGCCCGCGGCGCGGGCGGCGGCAACAACCTGGTCGTGAGCATGGGCCACGAAATCGGGCACGTGCGCGTCTGAAGCGAGAGTGATCGGGACGCCCGCGCCGCGAAACATGGCAAGCAACGCTGGCGCGGGAGTGATCTCTGCCACCGGATGGCGCAGCGTCGATGAAGACACCTCGACCGCGACTCCAGAGGCTGCGGCCGCGGCCACGACCGGTCGATACAGCTCGTCGAGCACCTCGGCCGACGGACTGTGGCCCCACTTCTTGATGACGTCGGTGTGCGCCAGCACGTCGACCATGCCCGCCGCGGCCAGCTGCGTCTCGAGCGCGAAGTAGTCTCGATACGCCTGCTCGATGCCGCGCCGCTCGAACTCCGCCGGTTCCCCCTGCCGTGTGAATTCCCAGCCACCGATCCAATGGGTGGATCCGATCAGGAAGTCCCACGGGTACGGCGCGAGCAGGTCGAGCACCTTCTCCTCCGTGCCCGGCTGAAAGTCGACCTCGAGGCCCAGCTTGACCGGGAGCCCGCGCGTCTTGGCGTCGAGCACAACTTCGACGTACCGCTCGAGCGACAGATTTCGCTCGGAGCTGATGACCTCGGCCATCTCCTCGCGCACAGGCGCGGGCACCGACATATCCGATTCCCACCAGTGCCCAAGAACGGCCTCTGACTCCACGCACCGATAAAGATGCTCGGTGAAACCCAGCTCCGTCACTCCGCGCGAAAGCGCTACCTCGACGTATCGGTCGATGTAACCCGGCGGGTAGACGCCCGCCGGTGGAGCGTCCGTCCAGTCGCCGTGCGGGTGGAGATGGAGGTGGTAGTCAGACATCAGCTGGCCTCGAGGAATGCCTGGAGTCGGGCGGCCTCTTCGTCGACGTCGCGTTGCTGTGACGATGTCAGTGGCTCAAAGGGCTCCGTGATCACGTGTCGCTTCTCGAAGCGCCAGATGCCGGCGACGTAGCCATCGACCAGGAACGTGGGCGCCACGTCGCCGTTCGTCTTTATAACGACCCTCCGATAAGCCTCCGGCAAGATTCGCGTCCGGTCCGCGTAGGCGAGCAGCACGTTGTCCCACTTGGGCAGGAAGCGAACTGGCGCGGGCGTTGACGCGTCGGGCAACAAGCCATCCTCGATGTCGATGAGTGCCCGGCCGCGCTCGTCCTTGAAGTGACGGAGCGGCTCGAGCATATCCAGCGCAGGCCGGATCTGGGGCATCCGCATCATGGCCCACTGGTCGACATCGCGGTTCGAGACGGGCCCGAAGGCCGCGATAAAGCGGCGCAGGATCTCCGCCCGTGCGACGAGCGGGTCGACAGCATCGGGTTCGTCGACGGCAACGAATCGGCCCTCCGGTCGGCCGTTCCAAAATGCCGTCTCGTGGTGGTGGAGGATATGCGCGCGTTGTCGGGCGCCACGCCACGCCAGACGCGCTTCGATGCCCGTCAAACCGTAATCGCGCTCGACAAGGGCAATGGCGTCGGCGTTCGAGATGGGCCCCTGACTGGACAGCTCCCTCACTGCCGCCGCGACGAGCTCTGAGTTTGGCCACGCATCCATGTGATTCGACTCGCTCAACATCGCGCGCATCAGGCCGTAGTCGCGCCGCGTGACGAGATGCAACGTTCCGCGCATCAGGTTCGCCTTGAGCACATTGCCGGCCACCAGCTCGCGTTCCAGGGCTTCACGCTGGAAGTCGGTGGTCCGCGTCCAGATGCCGATATACGGCGATTGAGGCCACTGCGCCTGCATGCCCGCGAGATGCTCGATCACCGAGGTCGAAGCCAGCGGGACGCGTTCGAGCAGCAGCTGCCGCGCGAGTGTCGCCCGATTGAGCTCCGTCAGCGAGAGGACGCGCTCGCCCAGCTCAACACCCTCATTGCACGCAGCGTGTTCCATGGGCTCGGCTGACCGGGCCCGGCGTCCATGACGAAGTCCAGATGATTTGGATGGGCCACATCCTGTGGCCAGCGGCCATCCGCGCCGCGTTTCGCAGCGACCAGTTCGATCGCCTCGGAGATCCGCGGATCCGCCGCTCGGCCCGCAGCGCGCAAATGATCGAGGCCGCGCAGGATGTCGTAGTGGTAGCCGGGCGGAAACGAAAGCTGGAGGAACGCCTCGTCGGCGACGTCGCCTGTCGATATGCGACGGAACATCCTGCGTGACACCAGGTATTCCTCGCCCCGCTGACGTGCGGCCGTCACTTCTTCAGAGTCGCCGTTCGCGTTCTCGAACTCTAGGAGCCCTTCGAGGACGTTGATCGTGGTCGCGAATGATCCGACCGTCGCACCGTTGACGTCTTCGCAGTTCCAGCCACCGTCTGCCATCTGGCCCGTCAGCAGACGATCAAGGGTGCGGTGCATATCCTCACCAAAATATGCGCCGACGGCCACGACGCGGCCGTTGATGCACGGCTCGACCTCACCATCGAAGAACGGCTTGCCGTGCCACTCAGCGTCTTGCGGCAGAACGCCGTGCCATGTGATCCCGTCACGGACCCGCGCGATGGTCTCGCGAGCAGCCTCGCTCGATGGGTCGAGGCCCATCGAGCGCAGCAGCAACAGCATCTCGAGCACAACCCAGTCCGGATGCTCGCGTGCCACTTCGCGGGTATCTCCGCCAGGCGCCAGTCGGCGCAGTAACGTCGCGCCCCAGCCCTCACGTTCGACACGAGCGCGCTGCGTGGCGAGTTCGCTCGCAGACACGTCGCTCAGGTCCCGGAGCGCCTGCCAGCGGATAGCCGGATCCGATGTCAACAGCCAATCCAGTGCGCCATCGTCCCTCACCGGTGGATCCGCCCTTTTCGGCTAGACCTCGTTGGCCGAGAGCTTGTCCCACAGGATGCCGGCGTTGTGGCTCTGGATGTAATCCATCATGTATTCCTGCCCGATGTCGACCGGGTAGCGATCGCGCATGTGGCACTGGGCAATCGTCTCCTCGCGTGACCAGCCCTTGGCCACGGCCGACGCGACCATCGACTTCCACTCGAGCAGCACGGCCTTCTGTGTCTGCAAGTACTTGAGATCCGTAACGGGTCCGTGGCCGGGCACGACCTTGTCGACGTCGAGACGCGAGATGGTGTTCAGCGCCGCGATCCACTGGTCGACATCGGACGCCATGACCCACGTCTGGACCTCGCTGAAGACCGTGTCGCCGGTGAAGACGACGCGC
>JBBQEC010000256.1:0-3458 GCA_038320305.1 Candidatus Limnocylindrales bacterium
TTCAGCTCGGAGCCACCCTTACACGGCGGGGTCGGCAAACGAGTGAATAGACGGGAGCCGGATCGGCGCTGGGGCGCGGTCCGGCTCTAGTCTTTCTCTGAGCATGAACGGTGACTTGAGCAGCGCGGCGCGCTGGCAGACCTATCATCGGCAGGTCGATCGGCTGCGCGACCGGCGAGACAAACTCGCGGTTCGCCGCCTCGATCTCGTCCTGGCCGTGACCGGTCTCGGGCTGTTAGCCATTACCGCGGCCTTCCTATTGGACAAGTCGCTCAGCTTTGCCCTGCTCGATCGTTCTGCCGACGTTGCGATCAATGCCCTGACCGTTCTGGCCGCTGGCAGTCTGGCCGCGCTGGCGCTCGCTCGCTATCGCGAGGCCGGCCGTTTGGCCGGCCTCTTCCAGGCGAGCGCCTTCCTGCTCATTGCGTGGGTCTCGCTGCTCAACGTTGCAGTCGTCGTGCTCAAGGTCGAGGGTGAGTTCGGCCTTTCGCTCGGCGGCCTGCCCGAACAGCTGCCTCTGTACGTCTCATCGATTACTCGCCTTGGCGCGGGGGCGCTGCTGGTCGTCGGCGGTGCCACGGCCGTGAACATGTTTCAAAGTCAGCCACGCACGCGACGCACGTTGCTCGTGCCCAGCACCGTGGTTACCGTCGTGCTCGTTGTCCTGTACCTGATCCGTGAGCAAATCCCAACATTCGATTCGTTGCTGCCGGCGTTCCTTGGCCCGATCGGGATCAAGGCCATGATCACCGACCCGCGCTTCGCTGGAGCGATGCCGGATGTCACCGGGACTGCGCTGTTGATCCAGGCCGTGAGCGCCGCGCTCTTCCTGGTCGGCGTGATCCTGTACCGGCGCTCATATCTCCGTGACGGACCCGTCGCGGACGGCTACCTGGCCGTGGCGATGCTCATCGGCGCCTTCGCCGAAATTCACTTCTACTTCTACCCCGGGGTGTACGGCGGCCTCGTCACGACCAGCGAGGCGCTGCGCCTGGCCTTCTTCGTTGTCCTGTTCGCGGGCATCAACGCCGAATCCCGGTCAGACCTGCGCGCGCTGCGCCTGGCGTACGCGGCGCTCGACCGAATGCGTCTGTCCGAAGCCGAGCGCGCAACGCTCGAGGAACGGACGCGCCTCGCCCGCGAGCTCCACGACGGCCTTGCCCAGGACCTGTGGTTCGCCAAGCTCAAGCATGAACGGCTCGTGCCCTATGTGCCGGAGGATCAGAAGGAGCTCGCCCAGGAGGTGACGCAGGCAATCGACTCAGCCATATCGGAGGCGAAGCAGGCCGTCGTGACAATGCGCGCCGAGGAGGATCGCGACCGGCCCCTCGAGGAGCTCATGTCACGAACGCTCGACGACTTCGCCGCACGCTCAGGCGTCCGTGCCGACTTCGCCGCCGCGGATCTGCCCGCAGCTTTGCCGGCACGTACCCAGGTCGAGGTACTGCGCGTTCTCCAGGAGGCGCTGACCAATGTGCGCAAGCACGCCGATGCGACGGTCGTGCGCGTCAGCGCTGACTTCCAGGACAACACGCTGCGCCTGACCGTAGTCGACAACGGGCGCGGCTTCCGACCCGACGAGACGACGGGTGACGGGTTGGGGGTGCAGGGCATGAAGGAGCGGGCGCGGCTGATGGGTGGCGACATGCGCGTGATCAGCGAACCGTCCGGTGGCACGACCGTCGACCTAATTGTGCCGGTCCGCGGTAACGTGAACATGCCATGAGTGAACTTGACGGCAAGCTTCGGGTAATGCTGGTCGATGACCATGCTCTCGTCCGATCTGCCGTGCGCCAGGCAATCAGCGCACCAGATGTCGAGCTCGTCGGTGAAGCCAGCAATGCGCAGGAGACGATGGCGGTCGCGCCGATATTGCGGCCCGACATCCTGCTCCTGGATATCGACCTGCCCGGGATGAACGGCATCCAGCTCGTCCAGGAGCTTGCGCCGCGACTTCCCAACACGAAGATCGTGATGCTGACTGTTTCATCTTCGGAGCGTGACCTCTTGGATGCCGTCGCCCGTGGCGCCGCCGGCTACCTGACCAAGGACCTCAGCCCGGAGGCACTGCTGCGCACCCTGCGCGGCGTGCAGCGTGGTGAGCTGGCGATGTCGCGGCGCTTCGCCGCCCGCGCGCTGCGTTACTTTGCGGATGCGGCGCGGCGCGGGCGGGCCGTGTCAGGCGCGGAAGGCGAGCTGATGGGCCTGTCCCCACGTGAGAACGATGTGCTCGCGATGCTCGCCGACGGACTCACGGATCGAGAGATCGCCAATGCGCTGACCATCTCGCCGCGAACGGTCGAGACCCACGTCAGCAACATCCTTCACAAGCTCGGGGTGCGCAATCGCGCAGAGGCGGCACAGCGCTACCGACAGGGCACTTAGTCCAGTCACAGCACTTGGGGCTTGACGCGTAGTAGATCATTCCCCGCAGTGGACGGCGGGCTTTGGCAGCGCCCCAGCCGGAGTCGGTAACGGCTCAGTAGACCGACCGCCCGTCGTCCACGCAAAACTCCGAGCCAAGTCTGCTCGGGGTTCTTTGTTGTTCGCGGGCAGCTAGGCGACCGCCACCGGTGCTGACTGATCGACGGCGGTCAGGAAGTTCCACCAGGCGTCGAGTGCCCGGTCGGTGGCTTCCTCGATCGGCTCCGGATCGGAGTCCGCGGCGAGGTGGCCGAGCATCTTCCGCTCGGCGCCCGAGTGCTCGATGTCGAGCACGCCGTGAACCTTGAAGAAGCGCAGAGAGCGTGAGTCGGTGACGCCATAGTGCTTCTCGAGCCCGTCGATCTTCGAGCCGGCCACCTGGGGCACCTGGCGTTCGTACGCGTACAGTGCCGCAACGCCGGCAGCAACCGGCGCTTCGCGCGTCACGTCGGCATACATGTCGACGAGCGCCTGAGTTGCCTCGTTCGGCGTGGCACTTGCGACATCGTCGCGTGACACGCCGATCCCCTCGGCGAAGCGCAGCCACAGCTCTGCGTGGTTGTCCTTGCCGTGCTCCTCGTCCCACAGGTTATCCAGGATCTCCTGGCGCACAGCCTTATCGGCAGTGCGGGTGTGGAGCGCGGACAGGTAGCGTGGCATGGCCGATTCAAAGGCGTAGTACTGGCGCGCATATTCCTGCAGCGCTTCGATCGGCAGAGTGCCGGCCACCCACTTGGTGTAGAACGGATGCTTGAGCAGGTGTCGCTCGTCGATCATCTGATCGAGCCTGTCGAGGACGTCCATTCGAGTGACTCCTTTTCCCCCAATTCGCAGCAGGCGCCGAGTCTAACCGGCCGCGCTCGAGAGGTTGATTTCGTGACTGACAGGTACGACGTGGCAATCATTGGCGGCGGGATCATCGGTGTCTCGGCCGCTGCTTTGCTCGCCGAGGAAGGTTTTCGCGTCGGCCTGTTCGAGCGTGATGCCATCGCGGCCGCGGCCTCAGGGCGCAACTCGGGCGCTATCCAGCATCC
>JBBQEC010000257.1:0-3445 GCA_038320305.1 Candidatus Limnocylindrales bacterium
CCTTGGCCTTCGCCCGGCCAAGGAGGATCGTCGGCCAGTCGGCCGGCGTCCGCAGCAGCTCCGTCATGGTCAGGCCCGCGCCGGTCTGCCGGGGCGTGCATCCCGGTCGAGCGCGGCGTCGAGCGCCGCGAGATAGGTCGCCTCGGCCGGGCGATGCGCGTCCACGGCCTGCTTCTGCTCGGCGGATGCCGCCGGCTCGAAGCGCAGGTGAGCGTAGTAGCTCGCCGTGCCGTAGATCATCGCGTACCAGGCACCCGTTTCGTGGCTGATCCGCTTGAGCGCGGCCACCGGCAGATAGCCGTAGGCCGCCTGGGTCGCCTCGAGGATGTCGAGCATCCGCGCGGGGTCGTGGTCGTGATCGTCGAGGATCGAGTCGACCTGGGCAAGGTCCACCGGCGCGAAGGGAAGGTACGCGGGGTCGGGCACGACCCGGCCGGACCGTCGCAGGGCGGATTCCTCGCGCCGCTCCCCGTAGGTCTCGGCCGCGCCCCAGTGGACGTGGTACCGGCCGCGAGTATCGATGCCGCCCATGTCGATGCACTCGATCGGGCAGGCCTGGGCGCACTGGAAGCACGTCTCGCACTTGAGCGTGCCCCACTCGTCGTAGAGCAGCTGCAGCCGGCCGCGGAACTTGTGCGGGACATCGAGCCGCACCTCCGGGTACATGACGGTGACCTTGGGCTCGAAGAAGCGGCGCAGGGTCAGGGCCATGCCCTTCACGATGCCGAGGCCGGGGACGAAGCTCATGCCATCACGCTCAGCGACCGACCAGGACGATCGCGGCGGCCGTCACGAACAGGTTGAGCAGCGATGCGGGCAGCAGCCACTTCCAGGCGAAGTCCATCAGTTGGTCGATGCGCACGCGCGGCAGGGTGCCGCGCATCCACACGAAGATGAAGACGAAGGTGTACGTCTTGAGCAAGAACCAGAGGATACCCGCGACCCAGTCGAGCTCGACGAACGCCCATGCAACGAGCAGCCCCACGATGAACAGGTTCGCGAGCACGAATCCGATGATCAGCGCCTGCCAGCCCTTGATGCGCGAGCTCGCGATCCAGAACGGCACCGCGAACAGCAGCGTCAACGCGACCGGAACGATGGCGATGAGCAGCAGCAGGCCGATGCCGAGGCCGCCTGGGTTCAGTGCCACATGGAAGTGCCAGTCCTGCGGCAACGCAAACGGGGCGTTCCAGCCGCCCATGAACAGCGTGACCATCAGCGCCGAGATGATGAACACGTTCACGTACTCGGCGAAGAAGAAGAAGCCGAAGCGCATGCCGGAGTACTCGGTCGCGAACCCGGCCACGATCTCCGAGTCCGCCTCGGTCAGGTCGAACGGGGTGCGGTTCGCCTCGGCGGTCGCGGCGATGAAGAAGATCAGGGCGCCGAGCGGCTGGCGGAAGACGAACCAGTCGGTGAACCAGCCCGATTGCTGCAGCACGATCTGGTTGAGGCTCATGGTGCCCGCCAGCAGGATCAGCCCCACGACCGACAGCGTGAGCGGGATCTCGTAGCTGATGACCTGGGCCGCCGCGCGCAGGCCGCCAAGCAGCGAGTACTTGTTGTAGCTCGACCAGCCGGCCATCAGCAGGCCGACCACGGACAGACCGCCGATCGCGAAGAAGTACAGCAGCCCGAGGTTGAGGTCCTGGCCGTACAGCCCGGGCGCGAACGGGATCACGAGCAGCGTCATGACGCTCGTGAGATAGACGACCACGGGCGCCCACGTGAACACCGTCGAGTCGGCGCCGGTCGGGGTGAAGTCCTCCTTCATGAGGACCTTGAGCCCGTGGACGACCGACAGCAGCGACCCGAACGGCCCGACCCGGTCCGGCCCGATCCGAAGATTCATCAACGCGATGATCTTCATCTCCATGTAGATGATCAGGAACGCGGTCGGGATGGTCATGAGCAGGACGATCGTCACGGCCACCACGAATCGGACGATCGGCAGGTTCGCGGTGAGGATCCCGAGGATCGGCTCGCCGAGCGCCACGATCACCGCCACGAGCAGGACGGTGAGCAGGAGCAGCAAGGGCACGACCGTAAAGACGACCTTGCCCGGCAGCGTCAGCCGCCCCCAGGACCTGCCGATGACGGTCACTTATCGACCCCGCCCATGATCGGATCCAGGGAAGCCATCACCGCCATCGTGTCCGCGATGAGGTGACCCGGGGTCATCACGCCGACCGCTTGCAGGTGGATGAACGAGGGGTCGTGGATGCGCATGCGGAACGGCTGGTCGGTGCCGTCGCTCACGACGTACGCCGCGTACTGGCCGCGTGGGCCCTCGACGCCGGCGTACGCGCGGCCCGGCCGCGGACGGAGCAGCCGCGGCAGCTTGGCCATGATCGGGCCGTCGGGCATCTGGTGGAGACACTGGTCGATGATCCGGAGGCTCTGCTTGATCTCGTCCATGCGCAGCAGGTAGCGGGCCAGGCAGTCCCCCTCGCTGCGGGTCGGGATGTCGAAATCGAGCTCGGGATAGATGCTGTACGGGTGCGCCCGGCGGACGTCGAACGGCACGCCGGTCGCCCGAAGGTTCGGGCCGGTCATGACCATCCGAAGCGCGGCCTTGGTGTCGATGGTGCCGAGACCGCGCATGCGGCGCACGAAGATCTCGTTCTCGTTGAGGAGCGCGTTGCCCGAATCGATCTGCTCCGTCGCGTGGCTCATCCAGTCGCCGAGACGGCTCAGGAACTCGTGGTTGAGGTCGCCGTTGACGCCGCCGATGCGGAAGTAGTTGAACAACATCCGCTGGCCGGTCAGCGACGCGAGCATGTCGACGATCTCGTCGCGCTCGATGAACGACCACAGGATCGGCGTCAGGCCGCCGAGGTCGAGCGCCATCCAGCCGAGGAACAGGGCGTGGCTGGCGACCCGGTTGAGCTCCGCCGAGAGGACCCGGATGTACTCGGCCCGGCGCGGGACCTGGACGTCCATGAGCTTCTCGAACGCCATGACCCCGGGCCATTCGCAGAAGAGCGAGCTGACGTACTCGAGCGGATCGAGATAGCAGATGGCCTGGTGGTAGTCGGCGTTCTCGCACAGCTTTTCGACGCCGCGGTGCAGGTAGCCGAGGACCGGGTCGAGGTCGACGACCTTCTCACCGTCGAGCTTGAGGACGACCCGGAGCACCCCGTGGGTCGAAGGGTGCTGCGGCCCCATGTTGATGAACATCTCGCCGTCGCCGAGCGTGTAGAACTCGGCCTCGCGCTCCGTCCGCGGCGGATACGGCGGGACGGGCTCGAAGATTCCGAGGTCGCGATCGAGGGTGACCCTCGGGTCGTCGCTCGGGCGGGTGCTTGTCGTCATCGCGCGGGTACGTTCAGACCGAGCTTCGGCGCACGAGCGCCGTGGTCGGCGCATTGCTCGGCGAATGCGTCCGCTCCATCGGTCGAACGCCGCCGCCGGGCGACCGGGCAGCATCGTCGGGCAGGAGGAA
>JBBQEC010000258.1:0-3445 GCA_038320305.1 Candidatus Limnocylindrales bacterium
AGCGAACTGACTATCAGCCGTCCGGTTCCGGCGGCACGATCGAATTGAGCTCGTCGCGGACGGTGAGGAACTCGTTCGCGACAAGGTCGACCAGGGCACCGATTTCCGGCTCTGCCAGATCATCAGCCTCCGTGGTCGCCACGGACGTCATCGTCTCGAGCTCGCGGGCCATCGCCGAGAGCCCGAGCGCTCCGACCGTCGCGGAGGTCGACTTCAGCGTATGTGCAGCTCGGTTCGTTAGCTCGACATCACGCGTAGCGATCCCCTCGCGGATCGAGGCAATGAGGCGCGGCGTATCCTCGAGATAACTGTCGATGACCTCGCGCAGGAACGCAGGATCGTCGCCGATCGCGTGATGTAGCTCGTCCAGAACGTCCCGGTCGACCGCCCGCGGCTCTTCGTGGTCGATGGTTCCTGGCTCGTCCTCCATCTACGGTTTTGCGGATGTGGGTTTCGGGGGCGCGGGCTCGGCGGGTGTGGGCGTGGCGGGAGACGGTTTGGCAGGCCTGGGTTTGGCGAGCGCGGTCTTGGCCGAAGCGATCCTGGCGGGCGCGGTCCTGGACGGCACGCGCGCGAGCGCCGCGGCCAGCTCCTCCGGCCGAATCGGCTTCGAGACGTAGTCGTCCATGCCCGCCGCAAAACATTCTTCGCGGTCGCCGGCCATTGCGTTGGCCGTCATTGCCACGATCCACGGCCGCTTCGCACGCTGCATCTTGGCCACGATCTGGCGCGTCGCCGTCAGGCCGTCCATCTCTGGCATCTGCACGTCCATCAGCACCACGTCGTAGCGCTGCTTGCCCACAGCCGCAACCGCTTCGCGCCCATCAACTGCGACATCTGCCGTTAGCCCCATTCGTTCCAACAGGCGGATTGCCAGCTTCTGATTAACCGCGTTGTCCTCGGCGAGCAGTATGCGCAAGCCGCGCGTGGCAGTTACGCCGTTGGCCGGTTTCGGGCTCGCAGCAGCAATCGGTGTCCGTTTGACAGCTTGTCCATCGCCGATCGCGGGCGCAAGCATTTCGACCAGCGCGTCGTGCAGGCCGGAGGGCTTGATCGGCTTTGTCAGCTGAATGTTGAGGTCCGCGGAGCCATCCCCGTCCGCGGCGCCATCCCCGTCCGCGGCGTCGCGTTTTGATAGGGATGAAACCAGCAGCAGCGGGAAGTTCGTGCCTCGCTTCGCCCGGATCCGACGCGCGAGCTGCAACCCATCCATCTCCGGCATGAGTCGGTCCAGAACGGCCAAATCGAATTCGTCACCGCGCTCTATCCACGCGAGAGCCTCGACCGGCGACGCGGTGGCGCGCGGCCGCATCCCCCAGCGCGTGAGGAGCGTCAGCAGAATGCGTCGCGACGATTCCGAGTCGTCGACCACGAGCACGCGCCGGCCTTCCAAAGAATGGCTGTCGAGCGAAGCGCGGGCGCGCTCCTCATAGCCAGGTGCTGCAGCGGCGACCATCGTGAAGTAGAACGCACTGCCCTTGCCCGGCACGCCCTTCGATTCGGCCCACACCTCGCCACCCATCAGCTCCGCCAGTCGGCGCGAGATGGCCAGGCCCAAGCCAGTGCCACCAAAGCGACGCGTGGTAGACGCGTCGGCCTGCGAGAACGAGCGGAACAGGCGGTTCATCGTTTCCTTGGGGATGCCCACGCCCGTGTCACGAATGGCGAACTTGATGCGCCACGAGTCCCCACGCGAAGGCGCCGCTCCGGGCGCACCCGCCACGGATTCGCCCGTGACCGTCAGCTGGACGTCACCCTTGTCTGTGAACTTGAGCGAGTTGTTGAGCAGGTTCAGCAGCACCTGGCGGACGCGGCCAACGTCTCCAACCAACGCCGCCGGCAGCTCCTCCGCGATCTCGAACGTCAGGTCCAGCCTCTTGCGCGACGCCATCGGCGCGAGCACGTCCATGGTCGACTCGACGGCCGAGGCCAGATCGAAGGGCGCCTCCTCGATGCCCATCTTGCCCGCCTCGATCTTCGAGAAGTCGAGGATGTCGTTGATGATCGTCAGCAGCGCCTCGCCGCTCGACTTGATCGTTTCGACGTAGTCGTGCTGCTCGACGTCGAGCCGGGTATCGGAAAGCAATCCGCTCATACCGATGATCGCGTTCATGGGCGTGCGGATCTCGTGGCTCATCGTCGCCAGGAAGAGCGACTTGGCTTCGTTGGCCTGCTCAGCAGAGGCCCGTGCTTCCTCCGCCATGGCGAAAAGTCGGGCGTTGGCAATCGCGACGGCCGCCTGTTGCGCTAGCCCGACCAAAAAGTCGAGGTTCTCCTGGACCCACGGCTCCGATTCACCGAAGCGCCAGACAGCCATCACGCCGGTGATTTCCTCGCCCGACTTGAGCGGCGCGACCATGAGCCGCGCATCGGACTCGTCCGCAGTGCCGGCAATCTGGACCGCGCGCGGGTCGTTGTGCAGGTCGTTGATGGCCTCTGCCTGACCGGTCTGTGCAAGTGATCCGATGACGCCGACGCCCCGCTCTATGACATTCGCGCTTATCTCGTCTGCCGATTCGCCGATGGCGATTGTGGCGTGGAACAGTTTGCCATCCGGCTCGGCGAGGTAGACGGCGCTGGTACTGCCAGCGAGCAGCTCGAGCGCTCGCTCGGCGATCTCACGTAGGACGACGTTGACGTTGAGGCTGGCCGACACGGCACGTCCTACGTCCGCGAGGGCGGACATCTCCGAGGCGCGGCGGCGTGTTTCCGCGTACAGCCGTGCGTTCTGGATCGCTGCGCCCACTCCGGCCGCGATCGTCGTCAGGAGCCGGACGTCCGCGTCGTCGAAACGGCCTTCCTCGCTGATCTTCTCCACCGCGATGACACCAATTGCACGGTCTCCAACTGGAATGGGCACGCCCAGGTATGACGCGACCGGTGTCCCAACGACATTCACTTCGAACGTGGCCAGCTCGGCCTCTGTGTTGAGCAGCAGCGGTTCGCGCTGCATGAGGATCGCTGACGTGAGGCCGGCGCCGTAAGAGATGGGCGCCGTGTCCTGACGCTCGCCGCTCTCGAAGTAGTACGGGAAGTCGACCATGCCGCGGCCGCTGTCGTGCATCGCGACGTAGGCGATGTCGGCGTTGAAGGCTTCGCGGACGCGCTCCCCGACGAGTTCGAGCAGCGCCTCGAGATCGAGCTGCTCCGCGACGGCCTGGCCAACGCTGTTGATCGTGCCCAGCTCTGTGACGCGCTGACGCATCTCCTCGACGAGGCGCACGTTTTCGAGCGCCACGGACAGGCTGCCGGCGAGCGTCTTGAGCAGCGCCACGTCCGATTCGCGGAAAGCGTTCTCGCGGTCCAGGTTCTGCAGGCTGATGACTCCGTTTACCTCGCCGCCGACGACAAGCGGTGCGAAGACCGCCGATTTCGCGTGCTCGCCCTGGATGGCGCTGAGCTGGCCGTGTTCCGCGGATACCTCGCGCATGCGCTCGTTGATTAC
>JBBQEC010000259.1:0-3436 GCA_038320305.1 Candidatus Limnocylindrales bacterium
CGTTCGGCCGCTACGCGATGGTTGTGCCGCATGAGAATCAGGACAACACGTCGCTCTTCATCGTCATCAGTGGCGCCGGTTGGGTCCAGATAGGCGACGAGCGTGCGCGGATCAACCACGGGGAGGCCGTTGTCTGGCCGGTGGGTGAGCCGCACGGCGCATACACCGATGGCACCGAGATGCGCGCGATCGTCGTGGAGCTGACCGGCCGCCAGCCCGCCTTGATCGACGGAACGGTGAAGTCGACGATCGCCGAGGGCACCGATTCACCGCTTGGCGCGGAGACCTCCGAGAAAGCGCCGGCACCGCCCACCCAGGGTCATCTTGCCGAGCGCAAGGTGACGCGCGATGAATACGACTCGTCCGAGGGCGAACCCTGGTAGAGCTCCACGTCGAGACCAATCGACGTTCGAGAGGGACCGGTTTCGCGGTTGTCGAGGTACGGCGCTGGAACGCGACGAGCCCGCCGCGGCCGATCATGCGCCCGGATCTTTAGCCAGGTACGCGCCGAAGCGGCCGAGCATCATCGCCGTCGCGCCCCACACGTGGTGACGACCGATCCGGTAGCCGCCGTAGCGCAGGTGGTAGCCGTCGCGTTCGGCGCTCACGGTTTCGATCGGTGCGCTCGGCAGGAAGGCAGCCAGTGGCGCGCTGAAGACCTCGACAACTTCGTAATCGTCCGCCTTGAGCAGCGGCACCCGGTCGGCGAAGGCCACCACCGGGTTGACGTGGAAGCCCGAAACACGGACGTCGAAGACCGGCAAAACACCGACTACCTGCACGCCAGCCTGCTCCGCATCAAGCCCAACCTCCTCGCGAGCCTCGCGCAGTGCTGCTTGCTCGACCGATTGATCGTCGGGGTCAATGGCTCCACCGGGCAGACTGATCTGGCCGGCATGGCGATGGCCACCTGAGGCGCGTTCGGTCAGGATCAGCTGCGCCTCGCCGTCGGCGTCGGGATAGATGAGGATCAGCACGGCGGCGGCGCGGCTCGGGCCATCGAAGCGAGGTGGCCGACTGAGCGCCTTGCCGGCACTATCGACGACCGCAGGGATGATGGCGGCTGGAATGGGCGGCAGGTGCTGGGGAAACGGATCGAGCCGTTTGCGGACCGCGTCGAGCTTCACCGGCTCGGGTTCAGTGGCGTGAAGCCACGCAAGGGCGGCGCCACGGGGGCGTCCCTGGCCAGGACGGACACGAGGTATCCACCGAGCGCGTTCGGGTCGACCAGCCGTTGAATGGCCGAGCGCAGTCCAATGGCCGCGTCCCAGTCGTGGTCGCTTTCGGCGCGCGCCTGCGCATATGTGTCGTCGAGGCCGCACGTGATCAGGAATTCGTTCGACCTTCTTCGTCCGGCAAGGTCGAAACCGCAGGCGCGCGCCTGATCCTCGAATGCATCGAAGTTGACGTGGCTGGTTATGTCGCGCGTGCCAGGATCGCCGAGCACGTCACTCGACACTCGTTGGCCGGCGAATGCACGGATGGTGCCGGTCATGCGTGTCGGGCCGTACAACTCAGGACCACTTGCGCCGTAGTCGATCACTAGTACATAGCCGCGCTCGATCGCGCCAGCGACTGTCGCGACCCAGTCGAGCATGGCCAGGTTCGCCTCGGCGCGCTGGCCCTCGGCCAGCTCGATATCGCGGTCACCGAACCAGCTCGCCAGACGTGCGTCGGTCAGTGCTCCGGCAACCTCCGTGAACTGATTGTCGCGCCAATCGACGTAGATCTCGCGCAGGTTGTTGTTGAGCTTGATCACGCGGTGGACGGGAAGGGCGTCGAGGAACTCGTTGGCCACGACAACGCCGACCGATGGCTGCACCACTGCCGGCCGGATGCGACCGGCCAATCCGGCCTCGCCCAGGCTCATCTCAATGTGTCCGATCTGGGCGGGCAGGTCGACCGGCTCGTAGCTGACTGAGGCGGCGAGTGGCGAGCCAAGTCGCGTCAATCCGTCGACAATCGCAAGGAACAGCGCGCCCGATCCCGCGCCGTACTCGCGAATGGTGAAGTCGGATGGACTACCCAGACGGCGCCACATCTCGTCGATTTGGG
Organism: Candidatus Limnocylindrales bacterium; assembly: GCA_038320305.1. Taxonomy (GTDB): domain Bacteria; phylum Chloroflexota; class Limnocylindria; order Limnocylindrales; family CSP1-4; genus JALYGJ01. The sequence goes on from JBBQEC010000259.1 coordinate 2,056, forward strand.
CTGCGATGGTGCGGCCGAAGATCGGATGCAGCTCGGGCGCTGTCAGGAAGTCGCCCGAGCGTGTAGGTCGCGTCGTGGACGTCGCGTAGTAGCCGCCGCTCGGGTCATAGAGCGCGCGCTCCATGAAGCGCGCGAACGTTACCGGGCCGCTGCTCGTGATCTCGTCCCGAATCGACCTGACGAGCTCATTGTCATACATGCCTGACGCGTCGGCCGGCGGCGAAAGACCATCTCGTCGCCATTCGACATGCATCAAAGCGGCTCCACTGGCTCTAATTGGGCCGCGTGCTGCTTCCACCGCTGGCTGGTGCTGCGGCGGGCTCATTCGCCTCGCGCGGAATCATGCCGCGGACGTCGCGGCGCTCATCGCCGGCCGTGGTCACGATCGTCTGGCCGCCGTCGCTGAAGAGCAGCGTGCCGCTGACTGGATCGGCGTCGACCTTGATCTTCGTGCCGGGCTTGAAGCGGCCCTCGAGCAAAGCCCGCGCCAGCGGGTTCTCGACGAGACGCTGGATCGCTCGGCGCAGGGGTCGTGCTCCGAATGCCGGATCGTGTCCCTCGGTGGCGATGAGAGTTCGCGCCGCGGGAGTGATTTCAAGCTCAAGATCGTGCTCCGTAAGACGGCCCGATAGGTCGGCCAGCAGCAAATCGACGATGTGCGCCAGGTCTTCGTCCGTCAGGGCATGGAAGACGATGATCTCGTCGATCCGGTTGAGGAACTCGGGCCGGAACACCTGGCGCAACGACCCTGTCACCTGGCTCTTCATCTGCTCGTAGGAAGCCTCATCGCGGCCGCCCGCGTAGTTGCTTATGAGTTGGCTGCCAACGTTGCTGGTCATGACGATGACAGTGTTCTTGAAGTCGACCGTCCGGCCCTGGCCGTCCGTCAACCGACCGTCGTCAAGCACCTGCAGCAGGACGTTGAACACGTCCGGATGAGCCTTTTCGATCTCATCGAGAAGGATGAGCTGGTATGGCCGTCGTCGAACAGCCTCAGTCAGCTGACCGCCTTCGTCATAGCCCACGTATCCGGGAGGTGCACCAATCAGCCGCGACACCGAGTACTTCTCCATGTACTCGCTCATGTCAATCCGTGTCAAAGCCTGTTCGTTGTCGAAGAGGAAGCCTGCGAGCGCGCGAGCCAGCTCCGTCTTGCCCACCCCGGTTGGGCCAAGGAAGATGAACGAGCCGATCGGCCGTCGAGGATCCTTCAAGCCGGCTCGCGCGCGTCGGACAGCGTCCGAGACGGCGGCTACGGCCTCGTCCTGACCCACGACACGCTTGTGCAGCTCGTCCTCCATGCGGATGAGCTTGGCCTGCTCGCCTTCCAATAGCCGAGTAACGGGAATTCCAGTCCACGAGGAGACGATGCCCCCGATGT
>JBBQEC010000260.1:0-3383 GCA_038320305.1 Candidatus Limnocylindrales bacterium
GCATCAAGGGTCGTGACGATCAACGGCCGACCTGCGCCGGCGGTCACGACGGGCTGCCCGTCGCGCAACACGGGAGTGCCGCACACCGTCGCGTGCTCGACGGCCGACAACTGCTCGACGACGAGGCGCGCCGGCACGTCCTGGACGTCTTCAAGCAGCTCCTTGGGCAGGTCGGCAATCCTGCCAACCGACTCGCGCGTGAGCGCAACCAGCCCATCGCCGATGGCGCTCTCGTCGACGGCAATGAACACATCGCGCGTCTCGATGCCGAACGGCACGGCCTCGCGCTCGTCGGCGATGGTCCGCCACCTGCCTGGCGCAGTGCCGATATCGATCCGCTTGCGACGGAAGACGAGCGGTCGGTCGTTCTCGTCGGGAAACTCTTCATCGCTCGAGATACGGCCAATCAGGCGCACATAGCGCGTCGTCCCACTGCTTGCAAGTTGTCGCGCGTCCTCGATGGTCACCAGGGGCGCCGCCGCTATCAGCCGGCCGACGCGGTAGCGAACGCCGAGCGAGCGCAAAAGCAGGAGCGCCAGCGCCGCGCAGACGACCGCCGCGCTGAGAAGGACCGTGGCAATCAAGGCAAGCAAAAACCCGAAGGAACCTTCACGAGGCGTGGACCTTGATGTGATCTCGGTCGCTAGCGTCGCTTCTGGCCCCTCCGGGCTGTTGATAACGGTAGCGATGGTCGAACATCAGGGTCAAGCGACGTTTTCCACCAAACGGCACCGAGCGAGCGAATGTATCCACCGTCTGTCCACAGTCGCTCCGCCCTGCGCGCATTTGACGTCAGGCGCCTTCGCCCGTCCGCGCGTCCAGGTAGACATGGGCGCCACCGTACGTCGTCAGATCGAGCTTTCCGGCGACAAGCTGCGCGTCTGAGATGACGTCGGAGTGCGCCGCGCGCCACGCGACGGTGCCATCCGGTCGGACGGCCATCGTCTCCAGCTCTGTTTGCACGATGACATGTTCCACGCGTGCGCTGGCCAGGATCGCGACGGTCGGCGTGCCGCTCTTGATCGACCAGCGCAGCTCGCCTGATCGCGCGTCGAGCCCGTACACGAGGAAGCCGTAGCGAATGATGAGCAACCCGTCGGTATCGACCAGCACCGCGTCGGGCGCATCGAAGACGGGCGATGCAAAGCGGGCAGTCCAGTGTGCGGTCGGGCCCTCGACGCGCAGCTCGGCGCGGCACTGGGCGTTGGGGTTTGGATCTGCCAGCGATCCGAAGTCGTTGAGCGTGCCAGCTGCCTCTGAGATGCCGAAGACCTCGTCACCTCGGCCGCTGCCGGCCCAGCGATAGCGGGCCGCGAAGCCGCCCGGATACTGGACCGATAGGCGCTGAACTTCTGCCTTCACGCCCCGCTTGCTGCGCCAGCGGTTGGTTCGCCCGCGCCGTGGTCGCCGGCCTGTGGCTCAGCCGCGGCCGAAGTCGAGGTCGCCGGGGCCGGGGTCAATGGTTGGCGCGGATCGCTGGCAATTGGTGCCACCACCGCATTGGCCAGAACGCGGAGCGTCGCCGGTGTCACCTGGAAAACCGTGTTGGCCGTGCCCGCGGCTGCCCAGATCGTCGAGAAGCGGCCAAGGTCGGGGTCCATCACGGTGCGAATTGAGCGCGTGTGCCCGAACGGCGGAATGCCGCCGATGGGAAAGCCGGTGAACTCGTGTGCCTCGTCGGCCGTGGCGCGCCGCATCCGAACGTCAGTCAGGACCGCAGCGAGGAGCGATATATCGACTCGATTGGCGCCGCTCACGAGCACCAGGCAGGGCTCCGGACCATCCTCGCGATCGGCGACGAAGACGAGGCTCTTGACGATCTGCCCGACCTCCGCGCCGACTGCTCGTGCCGCGTCTTCGGCCGTGTGCGTCGTCTCATCGAACGTGACGATGTCGAGCGTGACGCCCTTCTTGGCGGCAGCGTCGAGCACGCGCTGAGAAGGAGAGAGGATCTCGGGCACGGCCGGAGTCTAGCGCAGGGTCACCGCGAAGCCTGCGCGTAGAATGGCGGTAGCTCGAATACGGGACAGGGGAGCGCCAACGGGCGCTGAGAGTGCGGGAAGCCCGCAGACCCTAGGAACCTGATCTGGTTCGTACCAGCGAAGGGAGTCACCTTTCTTGAACACATTGATCGTCGCTGATGGCGACGTCCCGACGCGCGCGGCACTCGATCGACTGATGCCGTCGCCGCCGCAGCTCGTTGTTGCCGCCGATGGCGGTGCGCTGAAGGCGTCTGTGCTTGGATTCCGGCCGGACGTGGTCGTCGGTGATCTCGATTCGCTTGCGCGTGAAGCAATCGAGCGAATGCGCGCCGGCGGTGTCGAGGTGGTCGTGCACCCTGCGGCCAAGGATCAGAGCGACACGGAGCTGGCCATCGGCGAGGCGCTGCGCCGCGGCGCGACGCGGCTGCTCGTCATCGGCGCGTTCGGTGGGTCGCGGCTCGAGCACACGGTTGCGAACTTGATGCTGCTGTGTCTGCCCGAGCTGGCCGGCGTGGACGTGCGTCTCGCGGACGGCGCGAGCGAGGTTCGGCTTGTCGAAGATGGCCGGTCGCTGGGCATCGATGGGCAAGCTGGCGACTTCGTGTCGCTCTTCCCGCTCGCGCCGGTGGTTGACGGTGTCACGACCGACGGTCTTGCCTATCCGCTTACCGATGAGCAACTCACCCAGGGCACTGCGCGCGGCCTGTCAAACGTCATGGACAAGGACCGCGCGACGGTCAGCGCGCGCAAAGGGCGGCTGCTCGTCGTCCACACGAGGCTCGAACGATGAACCGACTATGCGCCTTCGCGACGCTGGCGATCCTGATGGTGGCGTGCGCCGCTCCGACACCGACACCAACGTTGGCACCCGCCGCGAGTCCCTCGCCGAACGCGACCACCGGAGGCCAGGTCACCCTGGTCACGCACGACTCATTTGCGGCGAGCGACTCGGTCATCGGCGACTTCGAAACTCAATCCGGAATCAAGCTCAACGTGCTCAAGGGCGGCGACGCCGGAACGATGGTCAACCAGGCGATCCTGACCAGGAACGACCCGCTCGGCGATGCGTTGTACGGCGTCGACAACACCTTCCTGTCGCGCGCCCTGGACGCCGGGATCTTCGTGCCGTACGTCTCTCCGGCGGCCGGGAACACTCCGAACGAGTTCAATCTGGATCCACACAACCGAGTCACGCCCATCGACTTCGGCGACGTGTGCATCAACTACGACAAGTCCGCTTACTCGGCCGCGAGCCCGGCGCCGCCGACGATCGAGGATCTGACCAAACCGGCGTACAAGTCGCAGCTAGTGGTCGAAGACCCGGGCACCTCATCGCCTGGCCTCGCCTTCATGCTCGCTACGATCGCCCACTTTGGTGAGAGCGGTGCCTACACGTGGCTC
>JBBQEC010000261.1:0-3373 GCA_038320305.1 Candidatus Limnocylindrales bacterium
ATGGCCGCCTCGGCGGCGGTCCGGAAACCCGGTGCGTCCGTGTTGAAGCCGATGAGCCGACCATCGGCCGAGCGCACGACGTTGTTGACCGCGCCGATCTCGGCCGCGTCCGCCTCTCCCTCGTCGACGAGCGACGCGACGAGCTGCTTGTACGGCGCCGTCACGCCCAGGCCCAGGAAATCTTCCCCACGCGCGGCTTCGACAGCCGCATCGACGTCCGCCTCGTCGATCTCCATCAGCTCATAGCGGCCGTCGATGCCGGCGGCGATGAAGGCCGCGTTGTGCATGACGACCGAGTGCCGCCGCCGGAGTGGCTTCCCGAGCAGCGCAACACGCTTCGTCATGCCGCTGCGGTCTTGCTCATGCTGTCGTGGCTGATGCGGCCGCTGCCGCCATCCTCCGCACCGGGCCGGCCGTGGCTGGGAACTTGACGTGGGCGATGAGCTCGTCGATCCAGCTCTGCAGCTGGGCCGGATCGGGCGTCATGGTGTGGAGCATGAAGTACTCGACGCCCGCGTCGACGCGCGCCTGGAGCGACGCCACGATCTCGTCCGGCGTGCCGAAGAGGTAGACGGTGTCGAGGTACTTGGGCCCGCGCTCGTTGCTCATCACGCGCAGGAACGCCTCGTGCTGCTGACGACGCGCCTCCTGGGGGTCGTTCGTCAGCACGATGTGCATGAAGTTCTCGTGCGCGACAACACAGTCCCTGGGGTCGCGGCCGTGCTCGCGGTAGTAGTCCTGAAGCTCGCGCCAGTCACGGGCGATCTCTTCGGGAGGACATGTGGGACGCGGAATCCAGCCATCTGTCCGGAGCACGCGTGCCTTGACCGACTCGACGAACTTGGGCAGGTCGGGCGACTTGGGATCCGCGAGCTGTGACCCGCCACCGATCCAGATCTCCGGCCGCTGCGATGAGCGCGGCTCGATCGACAGGTTGTCGACCGAATAGAAGTCGCCCTGGTACGTGACGGTTTCGCCCTCGAGGAGCGGGATCATGATGTCGAGCATCTCGTCCGTGCGCTTGCCTCGCTCCGACTTCTTGACGCCCAGTGCGGCGTATTCGAACTCGTTCCAGCCCACACCCGCGCCCAGGATGACGCGGTTCTCGCTCAGGAATTGGAGCGTGGCCAGCTCCTTGGCAAGCATCACCGGATGGCGTAGCGGCATGATCAGGATCGAGGTGCCCAGGCGCACGCGCGACGTCGCACCGGCCGCAACGGCGAGCGCCTGGAGGGGCTCGAGGAACGAGACCGAGTAGAAGCGCTTGGCCGCGATCAGGTGGTCCGTGACGAAGAGCGAGTCGAAGCCCAGATCCTCCACCGTTCGCGCAAATTCCTTGATGCCGCCCGCCCTTTCCGGACCGTCGCCCTCCCACACGTAGGAGGGCAGGAACACCCCGAATCGGCCGATCTCGCTCATCTCACTCCCCTCCCTATGTTCCGTTGTAACGCGGCGTGCGTTTCTCGCCAAACGCCGTCGCTCCCTCGAGCATGTCCTGAGTTTCGAAGACGCGGACAGATGCTTCGACTTCGGCCAGGTGCCCCACTTCGATGCGCCAATCAAGCGACCGATCGACGAGCCGCTTCACCTCGCGCACGGCGAGCGGCCCGCGCTCTGCGATCTCTTCGCCGATCTGTTGCGCGCGGGCCTTGGCCTGGCCGCCCGGCACGACCTCGTTGACGAGTCCGATCCGATGTGCCTCTGACGCCGAGATGATCCGGCCGGTCAGAAGCAGTTCCTTGGCCCGTGCGATACCTACGATGCGCGGCAGCCGCTGCGTCCCGCCCGTCCCCGGCGTGACCGCGAGCCGAACCTCCGGCAGTCCCAACTTCGCCGTTTCCGAGGCGACGCGCAGGTCACAACACATGGCGAGCTCGAGTCCGCCTCCCAGTGCGTTGCCCTCGATCGCCGCAATCGTCGGCATGGGCAGCTCCGCCAGGCGCTGACCGACGCGAGACTCGCGCTCGAAATGGGCCCGACCAACCGGGCCGCGATGCGCCTCGAAGTCCTTGACATTCGATCCGACCGAGAAGGCGCGATCGCCACTGCCGCTCACGACGACTGCACGAACGCTGTTCGGTGCGGCCTGCTCGAGCTCAGCCAGGGCGGCATCGAGATCGTCGATGAGCTCAGCCGTGACGATGTTGAGAGGCGGATTATTGAAGCGAAGAGAGCTGACTGTGCCCAATCGCAGGTCGACGAGGCTCATGCCCTGAAGTCCTCGGCGAGGCCCATGGGTCCGTCCGCGTAGACGCGCAAGTCGGTTGTCCTGCAGTCGTCGGCAAACCGGGGCCGGAAGCCCATCTGGGCGATCACGTCGCGCTCCAGATCGATACCTGGCGCGATCTCGATCAGGGTCACACCCTCCGGCCGAAGCTCGAATACCGCCCGATCGGTGATATAGCGCACGCGCTGGCCGCGCTCGCGCGCGAGCTTGCCGTTGAACGAGATCTGCCGCACCTGGGGCACAAACTTGGGCAGGTTGCCCTCAGTGGCGATGCGCACGCCCGATTGATCGATCTGGTGCTCCAGTCCCTGCGCGGTCAGCGTTCCAACGAAGTTGATCTTGCCGGTCTTGGCGCTGATGTTTGGGAAGCCACCCGGCCCACGCACTCGTCCCTCGAAGGCATGCACGTTGACGTTGCCGTCGGCGTCGATCTCGGCGAATGACAGTGAGGCGACGTCGAGGCCACCACCGTCGTAGAAATCGAACATGTACGGCTGGTCGATCATGGCCTGGTAGTTGAAGCCGGCGCCGCCTTCATTGCCTGCTACCGGTGCACCGCCGAAGATGCCCTGCTCAACCGTCAAAACCAGTTGATCGGTTATGCCTTCCTCCCACGCCACGCGGCCGATCAGCTGGGAGATGCCGAAACCAAGGTTGCAGATGTTGCCCGGCGCGAACTCGAGCAGCGAGCGGCGGGCGATGATCTTGCGCACATCGAGCGGCAGCGGCGGCTCGGGCACGACCGGTTTGCGCAGCTTGCCCGCGTAATAGGGCGAGTCCTGGGTGATGTAGGTCTGCCACTGGTCGGGATCGACATAGACATAGTCGACGAGCGCGGCTGGAATCTTGACGTGGCGCAGCGGCAGCGAGCCGCGTCGCGCGAGCTGCCGCACCTGGGCAATCACGATGCCGCCACTGTTGCGCGCGGCCATGGCCATCGACAGCATCTCGCCCTGGACCGCCTCGTCCTCCATCGTGATGCCGCCATCTTCATCTGCGGTCGTGCCGCGGATTACGGCGAGATCGATCGGGAAGGCGTGGAAGAGCAGCCATTCCTTGCCGCGCAACGTGACGACCTCGACGAGGTCCTCGGTGGTGCGCGAGTTCTGCTTGCCGCCGGTCTGGCGCGGGTCGACGTATGTGCCC
>JBBQEC010000262.1:0-3368 GCA_038320305.1 Candidatus Limnocylindrales bacterium
GTGCGGCCGGGCGACGCGCTCGATCTGTGGGTGCCGCTCGATAAGATTCATCTCTTCGATGCCGAGGAGGGCACGGCGCTCGTCAGGCTCGCCGCAGCCTAGAGGCGCGCGATCAGTCAGTGAAAGAGGCGTCTCCGGTCAAACCGGAGGCGCCTCTTGTTCGTTGCCCGCGCAGGAGAAGCATCAGGCCGTTGCGCGCGCGGCCCTTGGCTCGCCGAGCTCGACAGGCTTGGCCGAAGCCTGCCGGGAGCGTTCCACCTGGCGGCCGCCGCCGCGCTTTGCTTCGTACATCGCCGCGTCTGCAGCCTGGAGCAGCTGCGCGGGGTTGCGGCCGTCGCCCGGATAGAACGAAAGACCCGCGCTGATGCCGACAGTTACCCGGGAACGGTCTGAGAGCTCGTGCGTCTGCTGGAGCACACCAGTCACAACGCGCCGCGCAACCTGGTCGGCGCGCTGATCGGACGTGTCGGGCATCAGCACGACGAACTCGTCGCCGCCGTAACGAGCGACGACATCGCTGCTCCGAATGTGCGCTTTGATCGTGGCCGCAATGTTGTGCAGCACGCGGTCGCCGTCGGCGTGGCCGTGGCGATCGTTGATCGGCTTGAACTTGTCCAGGTCGAGCATCAACACCGCAAGCGGTGAGTGGCTGCGCGCCGAACGCGCGATCTCCTGGCGCAGCCGCTCCTGCAGATAGCGATGGTTGTGGACGCCAGAGACGAGATCGATGTCCGCGGCGTCACGCAGCTGCTGCAGGACGCGGACTTTCTCCATTCCTGCCGCAGCGATCGACGACATCGCCTCGCACGCCTGCATCTCGTCGGCCGTTGGATTGGCCGGTGCGCTGCGCGCAATGAGCTCAATGAGACCGATCGTGCGGCCGCCGGCGTTGAGCGGCATCAGGATCAGGGTGTGGCCGCCGCTCTGGCGCAACTGGCCGGCTTCGACCCCGACTTCGACGCTGTCGGCCTGGATTACGAGGGGCCGCCCATCGCGCAGGACCTGGCGACGCTCGGCGGAGTCCGCTACGTCGATCGTCTGCGCATCGTCGCTCAAGCCGTCACGGCAGATGACCTGCAGCACGGTCGAGCCGTCGTCCCAGCGCGCGACGAGTGACGCATCCGTCTTGGTCTGCTGGCGAACGCGAGCCGCGAGCAGCGCGGCGAGCGTCCCCTCGTCCTGCGCGGCGCCGGCTGCCTCGCTGATCTCGAGCAGGCCGGCCAGCCCCTGGACGAGCTCGTCGCGGCCCTGCAACAGCCGCGCGTTTTCAATCGCCACGGCGGCCTGATCGGACAGGATCTGGATCAAACGCAGGTCATCGTCATCAAAGCGGTTTTCGCCACGGGCGATGAGGCAGATCAGGCCGCTGACACGCGACTCGTAGTGAAGCGGCGCGACGAGCATCGAGTGTGGCTCATCGCGACCCGGTCCGAGCGTGGCCAGCGACCGAGCGAGCTGCGGCGCGCCACCATGCAGCGCCCGATCCACCTCGATGCCGCCCGGGCCGTCGCTGGGCAGAGGCGGCATGATGCCGTGGCCGTCGCGGGTTGCGCCAGTTGCGGCGACGGGCTGCAGAACTCCGGCCGCGTCGACAACGAGGACGTGCGCTTCGTCGTGGTCGATCAACTCGCTGATCTCATTGCAGATCGTGGCCGCGACCTCATCGACCGAGGCAAGTCGCGTCAGGCGCGCTGCGATGCGCTGGATGCCTTCGAGCTGGCGCGTCCAACCCGATCTGCCGATCGGGCTCCCATCGACAACGCCTTCACCCACAAAGCGGCGCGCGTACAGGCGAGCCACAGCACGATCCTGCTGCGTGAACTCATCGCCCGTGCGTCGATGGAGAACGGCCAAGCCCTCTGAGGCTCCGCCAATGCGCAGGACCATCACCGGAGAGGAGTGCTCGGCGCCGCGACTTAGGACGCGGTCGAGCAGGCCCGACGCTGCACCAGCAGGACCAATCGATGCGGCGAGCTGCATCGTTCCGTCGCCGTCGTCGATGTAGAGCGAGCCGCCGCCATCTGCGCCGGCTGCCTGGCAGACTTCGGCCAGCACGGTGGCCAGCCGCGGACGCTCTGGGTCAGGCATTGTTGGCTCGCGTCGCAGGCGTCGGAGACGCCCGTTTCAATGCGGCGCGAGTCGTTGGTGCAATGCGACCGTGCATGGTCGCGATGACGAACCAGGCTCCGCCGACACCAATCAACAGGTCACCGATAGAGAACACGTTGGCGAGCGGCAGAGGCTTGGGCAATACGAAGATGTCGCCCAGGAATGAGAGGTTGGTCAGGCCCGTCGCGAGCGCCGAGTTGGTGTACGCGGTGGTCGGCAGCACCGCAGTGCCTTGCAGCGCGACCACGGCGTCGACTGAGGCCGGCATATAGCCGCCGTTGGCGACGATCGCCGCCAAGTTGAGGAATGCGCCAACCACGATCAGCCAGAACCCGGGCTGTCTCAGGTTGACGACAAGTGACATCAACACCAGCGTCGTCGACAGGACGTAGAGCGAAGGTCCGAGGTTGCCTACGCTCGCCGCAAGTGGCGAGCTGAAGAGCAGTGCCTGGAAGAGAAGACCTGCCAGTGCCACCGGCCAGAAGCGGATATGCACCGCGCCCAGCGCGCCAATGCGCCCGCGGGTTACAAGTCCGACAACGATTCCGATGACTACCGCATAGACGAGCAGCATCGCTTGGGGCAGGTCTCCGTCAGATACAAGGAACGGCGCGATCTCGCGAACGCGCCGTTGCCGATTGTCTTTGCGCCCGAATGCCTACGAGATGAACGCTTTCGGGGCGAAGTTGAGAGTCGGGCTTTACCAGGCCCAGCGGAACGGAGCCGCCAAAACGAGCAGGTAAGCCGTCAGCACCATGAGGCTGAGAAAGATCTGTCGAGCGTTCTTCATTACCGTCTCCAGTGGGCACGACACGTGGTCCGGTCGTCGAGGTGGCGATGCTAGGGTCGCCCCCCGGCTGTGCTCTATGGGAGGTTCGTACCAGTACGACCGCTGCGATACTGAGATTCGGTGGGAATTGAGCGTGGATGACGATCTGACGGAACGCCTCGTCGAGCGACAAGTGGTGCACGAGGGCACCTACGTGGTGTTCGCACGCGACAAAGTGCTCGACGCGGACGGTCGAGCGCACAACCGTGACATCGTTCTGCATCCGGGGGCGGTGACGATCGTCGCCATTCTGGCCGACCGGCGGTTGCTGCTGGTACGGCAGTACCGGCATGCGGCTGGCGAGGCACTGCTGGAGCTTCCAGCAGGAACACTCGAGCGCCAGCCGGATGGATCAATCGAAGACCGCCTCCTCGCGGCGAAGCGCGAGCTGTCCGAAGAGACGGGCTACCGAGCCGCGACGTGGCGTGAA
>JBBQEC010000263.1:0-3327 GCA_038320305.1 Candidatus Limnocylindrales bacterium
CAGCACCATGAGGCTGAGAAAGATCTGTCGAGCGTTCTTCATTACCGTCTCCAGTGGGCACGACACGTGGTCCGGTCGTCGATGTGGCGATGCTAGGGTCGCCCCCCGGCTGTGCTCTATGGGAGGTTCGTACCAGTACGACCGCTGCGATACGGAGATTCGGTGGGAATTGAGCGTGGATGACGATCTGACGGAACGCCTCGTCGAGCGACAAGTGGTGCACGAGGGCACCTACGTGGTGTTCGCACGCGACATAGTCCTCGACGCGGACGGTCGAGCGCACAACCGTGACATCGTTCTGCATCCGGGGGCGGTGACGATCGTCGCGATTCTGGCCGACCGGCGGTTGCTGCTGGTACGGCAGTACCGGCACGCGGCTGGCGAGGCCCTGCTGGAGCTTCCAGCAGGAACACTCGAGCGCCAGCCGGATGGATCAATCGAAGACCGCCTCCTCGCGGCGAAGCGCGAGCTGTCCGAAGAGACGGGCTACCGAGCCGCGAAGTGGCATGAACTGTCCACGTTCTTCACAGCGCCAGGTTTCGCGAGCGAGCTGATGACCATGTTCCTGGCCACCGATCTGTCGTCTGATCCGGCGTACAAGGGTCCCGATCCGGACGAACGACTCCATCTGGAGAAGATTCCATTCGATGAGGCGCTCGCGTTGGCGACGAGCGGCAAGCTACGCGACGCGAAGACGATCATCGGCTTGTTGGAGGTCGACGCGCTCGCTCGCGCAGGCGAAGTCGCGGAGCTTAAGGCCAGGTGATCGTCGCGGTCAGGATGACTGCCGCGCCGGGGTTTGAGACTGGATCGGGGTTGCTGAACGTGACCCGAATACCGTCCTTTGAGACGTCAAAGGCCTGGTCAACGCTGGAATCCGGTCCGCCGGACTGATCAAAGGCGGCGCCGCCGGATTGAGGCGTGATCTGGAGTCGCCAGTCATAGGACCCGTCCGTGCCGTCATCGAATGCCGCCTGCATGCTGATCTGACCGTCTGCAAGTGCGTCCATCTGCGTATCGAAGCCGTTGTATGGGGGGTTTGATGAGCCGACATAGCGGAAGCTGTCGAGCGTCGCGCTGGGCTGGTTGGCGTTGAAATTGATCGCCAGTGAGGTGGTCGGCGACGAGCCGTTGGCGATCATCGAAACGGTCCAGGTCGCGGAGCCGCCGTCGGTTGTTACCTGCTCGACACTGCCGCTGCGTGTCGACTTGCAGATCGCCTGCTCCCGGAGCGGTTCCATCCACAGACATACGCGAACCTGCCCTGAAGCATTCGAAATCGTCGCCGTGACGGTGCTCGGTCCATCCGTGTTGAAGGTCACCGAACGCGGAACGCTGCCGAAGACCATCCGGTCGTCGATGCCCACGCCCAGGATCTGGAGCGTGCGCTCGGGCGCGGTCGGCACGATTGTCGGCGTCGGGCTGGGCGGCGAAGGAGTCGACGGCAAGGTCGGAGTCGGTGTCGGCGTCGCGGTTGGTGTTGGAGTCGGGCTCGGGCTGGGAGTCGGTGCGCTGGGCGTGGGGCTCGAGAAGAAGCTGGCCAGGCCAGTGGATGCTGGACTTGGCGACGCTGTCGGTAGCGGTACAGGCGTGATTGGTGCGACAGACGGAGACTCAGGCACCGACGCAGAGGGGGATACAACAGCGACCGTCGTCGGCGTGGGCAGCACGAACGATGGCAGCGTGGGCGCTGGCGTGGGAGACGGAGTCGGCCCTGGGCCCGGGCGGGACAAGATCACGAACAGGGTTGCCCCGACGAGGATGACGAGCAGCGCCGCAAGTGCCGCTGTAAGTGCCTGAGCCGAGCGCGGGTTCACTGCGCTCGACCGATGCGCTGGCCGAGCGTCTCAACCGTCACGCGCCCGTCGACCGCCAAGCCTCAAGATCCAGCTTCTGAAGGCGCGGACTCGGCGTCAGACCAGGAATCCGGCCGCGCTTGGCGATCGATTTGCCATCGATCTCCTTGAGATCGCCGGTGAAGTCGATCGGTCGCGCGCCGGCGATATACGAGCCAACAGCGTACGAGTCGACAGGCGCCTTCTCATCCTTGAAGAGTTGAATGCGGTCGGGCGTGAGGCCGCCGCTGATGATGATCTTGACGTGGTCGTAGCCCTCCTGGTCGAGGCGCGCGCGCACCTCGCGGACCAGGTCCGGCGTCACTCGCCCGCGCTCCGTCGGCGTGTCGAGGCGCACGCCGTACAGGCGATCGCCGAGCGCGCGGGCGACGCGCAACGACTCTTCGGCTTCGTCGTGAAACGTGTCGACCAGCACGACGCGCGGCACATCCGGCGGCATGTGGCGATCGAACGCTTCCGCTGCCTGGACCGTGTCGCCGAAGATCAGCACGAGCGAATGCGGCATCGTGCCCGTGGGGGCGAGGCCTGCAAGACGCGCCCCGGCCGGCGTCGACGCGCCGACGCAGCCGCCGATTATGGCCGCGTAATCGAGCGTGTCGCTCACCTCCGGATGGACGTGGCGCGCGCCGAAGGAGATGACCGGCTCCGGCGCGGCCGCCTCGACACATTCGCGCGCGGCAGTGGCCCAACCCGTCGACTGGGCCATGATCCCGAGCAGCGCCGTCTCGAATAGGCCGAAGGCGCGGTAGCGGGCGCGAATGCGCAGCACGACTTCCTTGGGCGTGACAAGGTCGCCATCAGCGAGCGCTTCGATCTCCGATTCGGTGGCGTGCCCATTGGCCGTGAGAACGTCTGCCAGCAGGACCTTGGCTTCGTCGATGCCGCACAACACGGCATTGCGCCGGCCAAAGACCTCCATCACCACGACGGGATCGAGATTCTCCTTGGACAGGATCTCCTCGGCGCGGCTGAAGTAGACGTCGGACGCGTCGCCCGAGAGGATCTCGCGTGACGGTGCGCGACGTATGCCGGCGCGTGGCGTCGATGTCTCGGTCACGTTTCTTTTCGGTCCCAAAGGCGCTGCCGCAGCGACGGTAACGTGACGGCGTCGACCCGGTGCGGAGCGCCGCGAGTCTAGCAGCGGCATCTTCGCTTTCCTCGCCCACCGCCGCCGCGTCTCACGAAACCAATGCCCAACTGCAATGCGTCCGGCCACCTGGTCACCGTCAACGCCGGAGGTCCCATCAGCCATCGGCTGCATGAAGACCACCGGTGACAAGGTCCAGCTGGCTCTATCGCCATCGTGCTACACAGCTCATCGCAGTGGCCACTCGCGCGACCAACCCAGCCCAAGTCGTGTTGCGCGAGCGTCAAGGTTCCGTGACGGTCGTCAACTCGGTCAGTGCGGCGGCGTAACGCTCGAGCAGAGCCACGCCGGCAGGGTCTGGATCAGCCGCCGCGAGCTTCGTCT
>JBBQEC010000264.1:0-3305 GCA_038320305.1 Candidatus Limnocylindrales bacterium
CACCAGCCGATGGCCAGGCCACCGACCACGAGCACGAGCAGGCTGGCAAGAAGAAAGCGACGGGCGAGCGTCGTCGACTGATTGAGCCCGACCAGACTGCCGATCCGACTCCCGACTCGACGCCAGCCCCGCGGGCGCGGGCGCGCCGAAACCGCCCGGCCCGCCTGCGGAATGGCGCCGGCGGGTGCAGGGCGCAGCGATTCATCGAGCGCGCGGGACATGGCCCGCATCGTAGCCCCAGCCCTCAGACCTTCCTACGGACCTTCGTCTGAAGCACTCGTAGGCGTTGGTCGGATCAGCTGTCGCGCTCGACGATTCCCAGCGGAGTGTCGGCGCCCGCCCATTTCTGAACTTCGGAGCGCTTGATCTTGAGTGTGTGGGTGCGCGGAAAGTCGGCCTCGGGCCAGATCCGGAAGTCGTCGATGCGTTGGTGCTGGCTGAGGCGAGCGTTCGCCGCGCGGACCATCGGCTCGATGCGCACGCGCAGGGCGTTGAGCTCCGCGTTGTCCTTGGGCGGCGCAGGCGCAGGCGAGTTGGGCGTGATCACCGGTGGAGCGTCGGGCGAGAGGACGATCGCCTCAAGGCGTCCAGGCCTCGTCTCGAGCACTACGGCCTGCTCAAGACCGGCGTCCGAGAGCACGTTCTCGATGTCCTCTGGATAGACGTTCAAGCCGTTGGGCAGGACGATGATGTTCCTGGTCCGGCCAACCAGGACGAGGTTGCCGCTCTTGTCGTATTTGGCGACGTCGCCGGTGCGGTACCAGCCGTCGTCCGTCTTGACTGCGGCCGTGGCCGCAGGATCGTTCCAGTAGCCCTCGAAGACGGTGGGGCCGCCGACGAGGATCTCGTTGGTGTCCTTCTCAAGGCGAAGCTCTACCGGCTCGGTGAGCTTGCCGATGCTGCCCTTTGGATGGTTCGTGACTCTCGTGGCGGCCACGGGCCCGCACTCGGTCGCGCCATAGCCCTGGAGGACAATCACGCCCAGGTCTTCCCAGTTCTGCTGAAGCGCGGGCGGCAGGTACGCACCGGCACTGACCATCAGGTTGAGCTGGCCACCGAGCTGCTCGTGAACCCGACGGAAGATCAGTCGCCGAGCCCAATAGGGGAGGTGGCGCGCGACCTTGCGAGCGCGGTTGAATGTCCTCTCTCGGCCCTGGCGCTTGACCTCGCGCTCCAGCCCCAGCCAGAAAAGCTCGAGCAGCTGCGGGACAAGAACCATGGTCGTGACGCGTTCTTCGCGTAGCGCTTCGAAGATGACCCTTGGGGTGCGCGAGCGGACGAACAGGATGTGTGCACCGATCATCGTTCCGAACATGAGCACGGGCGCCTGTTCGAACAGGTGCGACGGCGGCAGCAGGCTGACCGCCCGATGCGCCCGTGGGGGCAGGATGTGCGCGATGGCCTCGAGCGTGCCGAGGATCGTGCCGTGGAGGAGCATCACGCCCTTCGGAACGCCTGTCGTACCGCTCGTGTAGATGACCTCGAACAGCGACTCGCGCGTTGGCTTTGGCCAGCTGTCGACCTCTTGTTCCCAATCTGGCGGGAAGGTAACATCGTCGCCGCCCTCGTCGGTGCCCGCCGCGTTCTGGTGGGCCGGCAGCGCCGCGAGCCATTCGACGGTCCTGATGTCGAGATGCTCGAGCCCACCCTCCTGCGGATCCGGGGCATCCAGACCCGTGCCGATGGCCAGCCACTGTGCGCCGGCGCTCTTGGCAATCCTTTGGAGCACGTCCGGTGCCATGCGCAGATCAAGCGGTACCACCACCGCGCCGGCGCGCATCGCCCCGAAGAAGACCGCAGGCAGTGCCGGCGTCGACGGGCTCCAGGTCAGGATCCGATCGCCCGGCTTGATGCCCAGCTCTCGCAGGCGCCACGCGACGAGCTTCGAGTGATAGTTGATGTCGCGCGCCGACCATTGCAGTTCCAGGCCGTCGTCGGTGCGCAGGGCCATCTGCTCGCGCCCGTCGTAACGCCGCGCCGCGTCCTCGATCAGGTCAACGAGCGAGTCAAACGTCCGCGGATCAGGCAACTCCCACATGCGGCCGGAGTCTATCCGGGCTCAGTCCGGTTGAAGTCCGCCAATGTCTCTGGCCCGCGCCGCTGAGCGGCTCTAACGACCGCTGCCCTGCTGGTAATCGGAGATTGTCGCGGGTGTATGAGTGTTTTGCGGTCGCCATGACCGCTGAGCGGTGCCGACGTCCGCTGATTACCGCGCAACTCTCATTTTCGTGGTGTCGTGACGGTCGCTTGGTCGCTGATGGCCTCGTTCACCGGTCATTAGCGCCGCTGAGTGGTGCCGTTGGGACAATGACACGGCGGCGCGGTCCCGCTTGGGACCGCGCCGCCTTGGCTTGCGGAGAATGGGCAACGGCTAGCTGGCCGGTGAGGCCCCCGCGCTGGGTGAGGCGGACTCCGATGGCGCGGAAGCGGAAGGCTCCAGGCTCGGTTCGACCGACTGGCTCGGTGAAGCCGAGGTCGCGGGTGTAGCCGAGGTCGCGGGTGTAGCCGAGGTCTCGGGCGATGCGGTGGCCTCCGGCGTGGCCGAAGCCTCGGTCGTGGCCGAAGCCTCCGGCGTGGCAGAAAGCGATGCGACTGGCGCGGCCTCGATCGGGCACTTCAGCACCTGGCCGTTGGGAGGTGCGCCGGGCTGACCGGTCGCATTAGTCACGATGTACAGGGAGCTGCCTACCGGGGCCACTCCGTATGGGAACGCCAGACCGGTGAACAGCTGCTCGACAGTTCCGCCAACTGTCGCCTGGCCTATCTCGCCGGGTGCCGGCGGGGTGGCCGTCATATTCGTCGAAAGCTGGCTGGCATAAATGGTCTGGCCGGCCAGACCAACGCCGGTGACCATGTTCAGGCCGGTGACGGCGTCAGTGACGGTGCCGACGGGGGAGACGTGAACGACCTTTGCTGAGCCTGGGCTGGCCCACAGCGCAGCGCCTGTCAGGAAACCAACGTAAACGCCGCCGTTCGGGTCAGCAGTCACGTCCGTGGGCACCGGGTCAACCTCCGGCTTGCCACCGCGCGCCGGGTTCGCCTGACCGCCGGGGGATGGCAGGCCGGCGAAGACGGTGACGAGCTTCAGCTCGCCGGTCTTGGGATTGACGCTGTACAGGTCGTTGCCGCCGGAGTCGGCGACGTAGAGCAGGCCGTCCGAAGCCAGGGCCAGGCCGCCAACATTGCTGTCGACTGCGTTC
This sequence comes from Candidatus Limnocylindrales bacterium, assembly GCA_038320305.1. Classification (GTDB taxonomy): domain Bacteria; phylum Chloroflexota; class Limnocylindria; order Limnocylindrales; family CSP1-4; genus JALYGJ01. Next base: position 3,201 of record JBBQEC010000264.1, read on the forward strand.
GGGTCAGGGTTGTGCTCGCGTTCGTACTGGCCGATGTTGGCCAGCTCCGTGACCGTTCCGGTCGAGTCAATTGCAACCACGGAGTCGGCGTTGCCTGCCGGTTCG
>JBBQEC010000265.1:0-3240 GCA_038320305.1 Candidatus Limnocylindrales bacterium
AAATCACCAGCGTCGGCACATTCACCTCCGCAAGGCGGCCGACCGCGGGTGGATCGAGGCGTTGGACCTGTTCGGCTTCCTGTTCCGCCTCGTAATTCTCGAGGTTCCACTGCACCATCCTGCGGCGCATTTGTGGGTCAACGCGCGTGGCTGGCTGGCCAAGACCGTCCGTCCACATCTGTGTCTCGAGCTCGACCAGCTGGCCGTAGTCCTTCTCCTTCCAGAGCCGCTCCATTTCCTCGAAAAGTGGCGTGAGCGACGGGTCGTCCACGTCGAATCCGCTCATGCCGGCGCCGACGAGCACGAGCGACCGCACGCGATCGGGATGCTCAAGCGCAAAGTCCAGGGCGATCTGACCTCCGCGCGAGTTACCGACGAGATGCGTCTTGTCGATCGAAAGGTGGTCGAGGAGACGCAGCATGTCGTCAAAATTGGAGTACGGAACGTCCTCGGTCTCCGTCTTGCCGAAGCCGCGCTCGTCGTAGCGAATGACCGTGTACCGATCCTTGAAGTTGGCCACCTGGGCGTCCCACATCCGCAGATGCGCCACGCCGGCATGAACGAACGTCAGCGCGGGACCTTCGCCATCGACCTCGTAATAGAGCTTCGTGCCCGGGTACTCGACAAAACCCTTCTCCGACCTGCTCATGATTCCCTCCTCAAAAGCTCCAGCCCTTCATCGAGGGCAGTGTCAACGGTTTTGTGGTTGCGTGCGACAAGGTCGGCCGACTCCGGCGCGACGAGATCGACAGGATCCAGGTAGTGCTCAGGCAAGGGAGCCTGGTCGAAACGCTCGGCCTCGTCCTCCCATTCGGCGCGCCAGTCAGGTGAAGTCTCGTCGGGCGGTTCGCGGTGCGCCTGGGCGAGCCAGACCAGCGACCAGGAACGCGGCACGACCCGGTATGCGTCGTACCCGCCTCCGCCGGTGGCCAGCCAGCGGCCGTCGCAGTACTGGTGCGCGATCTCGTCAAGCAACGTCGTCGCGGTGCGGTACGCACGCGTCGTGAGGCGCAGGTGGGCGAGCGGGTCATAAGCGTGCGTGTCGCAGCCGTGCTGGGTCACGAGGAATGTGGGCTTGAACGCATCGGCGAGCGCGGGCAGTGCCCGTTGAATGGCCGCGAGCCAGGAACCGTCGCCGCTGTACGGCTGTAGCGGAATGTTGAGCGCGCTGCCGAGGGCGCCCGCGCCGCCTCGTTCGTCGGTGTAGCCCGTGCCCGGGAAGAGCGTGTGGCCGGTCTCGTGGATCGAGAACGTCAGCACCTGCGGATCATCCCAGAAGAGGGCCTGCGTCCCGTCACCGTGATGAGTGTCGAGATCGACGTACAACACTCGATGGCCGGCGTCACGCGCCCGGGCCGCGCCCAGCGCGACGTCGTTGTAGATGCAGAAGCCGGACGCGCGGCCGGCCATCGCGTGATGCAGCCCTCCGCCGGGGTTAAAGGCGTGCTCCGATTCGCCACTGAGGATCCGATCAACTGCCTCGATGGACCCGCCTGCCACGGTTGCTGAAGCCTCGTGCATGTTGTCGAACGGCGGACAGTCTCCAGGGCCGATGCCCGCTCTGGGCTCGTAATGCCACGGGTCGTTGGAAAACTCGCGGACTGTCCTGATGTAGCTCGCGCTGTGAAGCCGCTGCAGCTCGTCGTCAGTGGCGACGCGCGGCTCGACGAAGTTCGTGGCACCGGTCGCGCGCATCAGCCCGACTGACGGTTTGAATCGGCGGGGAGTCAGCGGGTGATCGGAGCCGAAGTCGTAAGCCAGGTACGCGTCGCCGTAAACGACGACCGGCTCGGTCATGAGTCCTCGCCGACGCCAGGCTCCTCGTCCATCGCCTGCTCCCAGCCCGTGGAGGTCAGCGCGTCGCGCCACGCGTCCACTGCGCTGCGGCCCGCGTCAAGCTGCGCGGCATAGCGGCCGACCAGCTGAGCGAAGGCGCCGTCGTCCTCGTCAGGCGGCACGAGAACGGTCGCGTGATCGGGCAGTGCGGCACCGCCCGGCAGGTGCGGGTCCGGTGCGGCAACAACGAGCTGTGCCCCGTGATAGCGCGCGCCATCGACGGCCGCGGCAAGAGCACGTTGGTCGAGGGCATCAGCGACAACCAGCACGCGGCACTCGGTCACGTAGCGCAGGCCGAGCTCGATGTCCGCAGCATCAAGGCGCGGCTCACCGGTGGTCGTTGGCATGCGCAGCAAAGCCGCGTGGCCTATGCCTTCACGCCCAAGCTCCGTGATCGTTTCGTCGCCTGCTCCATCGTCGGAGACGCTGCCGACGAGCTCGACGCCCGCACCGGCGCTCGAGGCAGCGGCCGCGATTCGGCCCGCTCGTCGGGCGAGAGCTCCGCTCTCGTCGAGCTCCGGCCGCCCGAGAACGACGATCACCCTACGGCAGCCTCGTACGGAACGAGCGTGACGTCGCCCAGGCCCGCGTCACGCAACGGTCCTTCAACCTGCTTCGCGTCGCCGACGACGACGATCGACAGCTCGTCGGGCCGGATGTGGCGCACCGCGGCACTCATGACGTCGTGCGCGGTGATCTCCGCGATCTGCGGCCGGTACCGATCGAGCTCGTCGTCCGGCAGGTCGAACACGATCAGTCCCCCAAGCGCGGACGCGACCTGTGCCGCACCCTCGAAGCGCAGCGGGAACACACCGACGAGGTAGTCGCGCGCATCGGCGAGCTCGTCACTCTGGACCTCGGCATCGCGGAAGTCGCGGACGATGCGCAGCGTCTCCAAAATGGCCGGCACGGTGACCGCTGTCTCGACGGCGGTGCGTATCGCGAACGGCCCCGCGAAACGGCGCATATCGAAGGACGAGTGGATGCCGTATGTGTAACCCAGCTCCTCGCGGATAACCCGGTTCAGGCGCGAGCCAAACGTCCCGCCGAGAATCGAGTTGAGCACGGACAGAGCGTGGAAGTCCTGGATCTGGCGCGCCACGCCAATGTGTCCGATGCGCAACTCCGACTGCGGCGCATCCGGCTTGTCGACCAGCACTACGCGCCGCCCGGGCCTGGCATTGGCGTTCACCGAGGAGCTCGTCGTCGCCTGGGTCGTACCTGCCATGCTGCCGAGGCTCTGCTCCGCGAGCTGTTCGAGTTCGATGCCTGTCAAATCCCCGGCAACGACGAGCGTCGCTCGTGCCGGATCGAGCAGCGGCGCGTGACGCGCAACGACCGCGTCACGATCAAGTCGCGAGATTGTTTCCTGGACTCCTGCCAAGGGCCGGCTGTAGGGCGTGT
>JBBQEC010000266.1:0-3184 GCA_038320305.1 Candidatus Limnocylindrales bacterium
TCGCCTCCAGCAAGGAACGCTACACGCTGCAACTCGACGATACCCGTATCGGAGGCAATGGCGATGCGGACGTGGGTGTCACGCGTCTGGCGCGCGAAGACGGCCAGGCCGATGTCCGCGTGCCCAAAATCGCGCACGCGCGCCGCGTAGTGAGCGAGGTCGCTGTGCGCGTGCGCGATCTCATCTGGCGCCCGAAGCAGCTCCGCGAAACGGAGGAACGGCGCGTCGCCGAGTAGCGCCGTGAGCTGCCCGGCCGTGCCGATCTCGACAACGGCGAGGGAGCGCTCGCCGATCACCTTGGCCAGTGCGTCGGCCCAGCCTTCATCACCCTCGGCGAATACGTATTTCCCGATCTGCTCGCGCAGCACGCCGACCGTAGCGTCGACGACTTCGCGCGCGGTCGGCCGTCCGTCCGACTCCGCTGACACGACGACGTCCACGGCGTCGGCCCGGGCATATGTCGCAACCTGCGGGTTGCTCGTGCGCAAGACGTCCTCGCCGATCACGCCGACCAGCGCCGACTCCCCGATGCCTGTCAGCCGGAGCGTATGTGAGGCCCAGTCCACGCCGAGCGCACCGGACTGAAGGCGCGGCAGAGCCTGTTCGCGCCACATCGGAAACATCTCGCGCGGTGGGCCTGGCAGCGCGACGATCACTCGACCGTCGGGACGATCGACCCACCAACCTGGGGCTGAGCCATGAGCGTTGTGCAGGGCCGTGGCCCCGTCGATCAGCCAAGCCTGCTTCCGGTTCGCCTCGGGCATCGGAGCGCCACGGCGCGTGAACATTTCCTCGAGCCATGCCAGGAGGGCAGGATCCTCATGGACCTCTGCGCCGCATGCAGCAGCAATCGCCTCGCGCGTCAGGTCGTCAGGCGTTGGCCCGAGGCCCCCAGTTGAAACCACGACGTCAACATCCGCCAGCGCGTCACGAAACGCCTGCGCGACGCGTGGCAGATCGTCCGGCAGTGCCGTGGTTGCGACCACTCTGACACCGAGAGCCGTCAGCTCACGCGCGAGATCGCCACTGTTGGTGTCACGCGTCGTGCCGGTGGTCAGCTCCGTACCCACGGCTACGAAGCGTGCGGTCCTGATGCGTCGCTGTGCCACGCCATCAGGCTAGCGGAGACTGCGCGCCAGCCTTGACTAAGGCCGTAAAATCTGTTAGCAATCTCATACCGAGAGTGCTAACGGCAGCGGGCCAATTTTCGCCCTGCCGACGCCCCAGATCGCGAGAGGAAGCCGACCAGACATGGCCAAACTCATTACTTACGACGAAGACGCCCGCGCAGCTATGAAACGCGGCATGGACGCGCTTGCTGACGCAGTCAAGACGACGCTCGGGCCCAAGGGCCGCAACGTCGGGCTGGACAAGAAGTATGGCGCGCCAACAGTCACCCACGACGGCGTCACCGTCGCGCGCGAGATCGAGCTCGAGGATCCGTTCGAGAACATGGGTGCGCAGCTGCTCAAGGAAGCCGCGACCAAGACGGAGGACGTTGCCGGCGACGGCACGACTACGGCCACGGTTCTTGCCCAGGCCATCATCACCGAGGGCCTCAAGAACGTCGCCGCTGGCGCCAACCCGATGCAGATGAAGCTGGGCATCGACAAGGCGGCCGCGACGATCGCCACGGCCGTCAAGGCGGCCGCGCAGCCCGTCAAGGGCCGCGAGGAGATCGCCCAGGTCGCGACCGTCAGTGCCGCAGACCACGAGATCGGCGAGCTCATCGCCGAGGTCATGGACAAGGTCGGCAAGGACGGCGTGATCACCGTCGAAGAGTCGCGCACGATGCAGTTCGAGACGGAGTACGTCGAGGGCATGCAGTTCGACCGCGGCTACACGAGCGCCTACTTCGTGACGGACACGAACCGCATGGAGGCGGTCCTCGAGGACCCCGGGATCCTGATCACGGACAAGAAGATCAGCGCCATCGCGGACATGCTGCCGGCGCTCGAGAAGCTTCTTCAGGGTGGCCGCAAGGACCTGCTCATCATCGCCGAGGATGTCGACGGTGAGGCCCTTTCGACGCTCGTCGTGAACAAGCTGCGCGGCGTGCTCAACGTCCTGGCCGTCAAGGCGCCGGGCTTTGGCGATCGGCGCAAGGAGATGCTGCGCGACATCGCGATCCTGACCGGCGGCACCGTCATCAGCGAGGAAGTCGGGCGCAAGCTCGACTCAGTCGAGCTCGAGGACCTGGGCCACGCCCGACGTATCGTCGCGAACAAGGACAACACGACACTCATCGAGGGCCGCGGCTCGGAGTCTGAGATCCAGGGCCGCATCAAGCAGATCAAGGCCCAGATCGAGGACACGACCTCCGACTATGACAAGGAAAAGCTCCAGGAGCGCATGGCCAAGCTGTCCGGTGGAGTGGCGATCATCAAGGTCGGCGCGGGCACGGAGACGGAGCTCAAGGAGAAGAAGCACCGCGTCGAGGACGCGCTTTCGGCGACCCGTTCTGCGGTCGAAGAGGGCATCGTCCCGGGTGGCGGGATCGCGCTAATCAACGCTCAAACATCCCTCGACAAGCTCAAGCTTGAGGGCGACGCCCAGATCGGTGTGGCCATCGTGCGCAAAGCACTCGAGGAGCCGCTTCGAATGCTCGCGGAGAATGCCGGCCTGAATGGCTCGGTCGTGCTCGAGAACGTGCGCCGAAAGCAGGCCGAAAAGAAGAGCCACACGCTGGGCTACGATGTGCTCAAGGACGAATACGGCGACATGCTCGAGCGTGGCATCGTCGACCCGGCCAAGGTCACTCGTTCGGCCGTCGAGAACGCGGCGTCGATCGGCGGCATGGTGCTGACCACTGAGGTCATGATCACCGACAAGCCAGAACCCAGGTCGGCGATGCCGGCGATGCCGCCAGGCGGGATGGGCGACTTCTAGACGCCATCATTTCGGCAGGACATAACAGGAAGCCCGACCAGCCGGTCGGGCTTCCTTCGTTCCACTGATGGGGATCGACCTCCGGACCGATGAGCGTCCCCCTCAGGATTGAGGACTCGGTTGGGTCTTTTGCGCGCCGGAGTCTTTGACAGCAATGGGCCGTGGGTAACCGATTAGAGGTACATGAAACGAGCTGGACGCCTGATGCGCTTGACCGGAGACGTGTTAGCAGGCGAGCATCACCTGCAATGAACTCGTTCGAGCCGTCCGGATTTGCCGAGTTCGATCGGATGGC
>JBBQEC010000267.1:0-3170 GCA_038320305.1 Candidatus Limnocylindrales bacterium
TGTCGAACTCATGGGCATTCCCTTCCGCAATCGGATCGGTTTGGCCGCCGGATTCGACAAGGACGGCGTCGCGCTTCGTGGCTGGGCCGCGCTGGGGCTGGGCTTCGCCGAGGTCGGCACCGTCACGCCGCTGCCCCAGGCAGGCAATCCTCGCCCCCGCCTCTTCCGCCTGACCGATGCGTCGGCGCTGATCAACCGCATGGGCTTCAACAATGCCGGAGCCGATGCGCTCGCCACCCACCTGGGCCGCGTCCGGCCGAAGCTGCCCGATGGTTTCGTGGTGGGCGTCAACATCGGCCGCAACAGGGACGCCGCCGACGAGGTCGCCGACTACGTCGCGGCCTACCGCGCCGTCGCGCCGGTGGCCGACTACGTGGCGATCAACGTCAGCTCACCGAATACGCCGGGACTGCGCGGTCTGCAGGAGCCGTCGCGCCTGCTCGCGCTGCTCGATGCGCTCGCCGCCGAGCAGCCGCAGCGTCCGCTCGTCGTCAAGCTTGCACCGGATCTCGAAGCCGGTGAGTACGACGCCCTGGTCACCGCGCTCGGCGATTCTGCCGCTGCCGGCTTGATCCTGTCCAACACGACCGTGCGGCACGACGGTGAGGCCGGCGGCCTCTCGGGACGGCCGCTGTTCGCCGGCATGCTGGCGGCCATCGCCCGTGCGCGAGAGCTCGCGGGAGACCAACTGGTCCTCATCGGCTCAGGCGGTGTCTTCAGCGCGGAGGATGCGCGCGCTGGCATGGACGCCGGCGCCGACCTTGTCGAGCTGTGGACCGGCCTGATCTACCGCGGACCGGGCCTCATCGGTACAACGAGCGGTGCCGTCGGATGAGAACCGACCGTAAAGATCGACCGGGGGAGAGGCGATTCATCCTTTTGGGTGATGACGGGCAAGCAAATCTCCGGGAGTATTCTCTTCATGCGATGCCACGTAAGCTCACCGACGCAGATCGGGTAGTCATGACTCAGATTGCGTCGCTTTCGCCAGCTGAGCGCCGAGTCTTTGAACTCGCCGTACTTGGACTGACCGTACGCGAGATTGCCAGTCGTCTCGTTGTGACTGAATCTACGGTCAAGTCTCACCTCGCACACATCTACGACAAATGCGACGTTCGGGGCAGAATCGACCTGCTTTCTCAGGTCGGTCGAAGCGGGAGTTCCAAGGATGCGGGCGCGATTGCCACCGAAATTCCGCCCAACCGTCAGCGACGTGGCCTGCCTCACCTTCCCCGGGCTCCGCGTTGGCCGGTCGTGCTCGCCTTGGTTTCGTTTGTGATCATCGCCGCAGGTCTGCTGACAGGGCTTGAATTGCCGACTCGCTCAATATCGTCCGGGGAGTTACAGACGCTGATCAAGGCCGGATCCGTGCGCGATCTAGACCTCACTGGAACAACACTCTCAGCGACGACTAACGGCGGCGACAGGCTGGACGTGACCACCCCGAACGTGAAGGAGATTCGAGTGCTGGCGCATGAGAAGGACATTCCCTTTGCAATGGGATCCTCGCCCGGTTCTTCAGGTCTCGCAATAGTTGCGCTCTCGATGGCGCCCTACGCGCTCTTGTTGGCTATTGGATGGATGTTCGTGGCCCTGTTCGTCCAAGGACGACGTAATCCCCCGGCGCGTCGATCGTAGCGTTCGAAGAAGCTTCGACCGACCGCCCTTCGACGGCGCGAGGCATCGGCAGCTCCTGCCATCTTCATGCTCTCGGACTAGAAAACTCATCCCTTCGGAGGATGCGCTGATCGACGTGCGCTCCTGAAACTGGAACCATCGGTGTCGATCGACGCCGCACGGGTGAGAGGAGAGCGAACGTGGCAACGCATCGAGGATTTGCGATGGTGGCGAGCGCTCTCTTGATAGGGAGCGTCTTGTCCAGTAGTCCGACCGCCGCCGGCAACCCTCCCTTTCCACAATCGGAAGCTCAGTGGAAAGCCATGTCGGCGGTGGAGCAAGAGGCCGTCATGGACTACCTCCGAAGCGAACTCGAGCAACGGCTCGCGGACGGCTCCGCCAAATTTCAAGAGGTCTCTCACTCAGGTGCTGTCACCTATTCCGCACGTGAGTCTGGTCTTGTCGAAGGAAGCGATGCGGTCGCTTCCGTGACCGCCTCCTATCAGTGCTACATCCGCTGGACGACGATTCCTGGCGAGGGGGACTGGGTCTACGGCGGAGGCTGGACTGCGGCGAGCACAACGGTCGACCGGATCTACGCGGGCTGGGCAGGTCGACAGGGGAAGTTTCTTCGAGATGGGGCTCTCAAAGCTAACTGGTGGCGAGACAATCCGAACAATACCTACGCCGAGAACTGGACCAATAGCCACTGGGCGTTCTGGTGGGAAACTCCTCACTGGGTAACCCAAGGATGGCACGGTGTCTACGATAACGGACGATGGATCCTTGGTCCTGAGCGATACTGCTTCGTTGAGCAATGGCTGTAGCAAATGGATGCTAATCGCTAGTTCGACACTCGAATGGACTACATGGAGGACCGAGAGGCACACCCGCCGCTACAATCGGGATGCCGGATCAGAAAATCGGCTCAATGGCGATCAGATGGGTTCCGTGGAAGAGGCGGATTTCGGCGAGCAGTTGCCGGTCGAACGAGCAGGACCGAATGTGCGACCAACGCAACGAACGCGGCCCAGAACCGCATCGCTGATACCATAGCGAGATTATCTAGCCAGGGGCGCGGGCAGGACGCGCCGCTCGTCCTACGAGTGCTACCCATGACCACCATTGAGGCCACAACCTCGCCTGCGGCTGCCCAGAATCTGGACGCGCCGCATATCGTCACCGAGCTCCCCGGGCCGAAGTCGCGCGAACTCATCGCCCGCGACGCGGCCGTCGCCAGCCCGTCGCTGACTCGCGCGTATCCGCTCGTCGCCGAGAGCGGCTCGGGCTACGTCGTCACCGACGTCGACGGCAATCGCTTCATCGACTTCGCTGCGGGCATCGCCGTGGCGAGCACCGGCCACAGTCATCCAAAGGTGGTTGCCGCCATCAAGGAGCAGGCCGAGCGGCTCATCCATATCGCCGCGACCGACTTCTACGAGCCGCGCTATGTCGAGTTCATGGAGCGCGTTGCATCGGTCGCGCCGTTCGAGGAGAAGGCGCGCGTCTTCGTCACCAACTCCGGAACCGAGGCGATCGAGGGCGCCATCAAG
>JBBQEC010000268.1:0-3161 GCA_038320305.1 Candidatus Limnocylindrales bacterium
GCCGCCACTTTTTCGTCGTCAGTCCATACGGTCGTGTCACGTGACCAAATGCGCTCGGCCCAGTTGTCATCGACGGCCTGCTTGAGCGCCGCATCGATCTGTGTCTGCAGGTCAGCAGGAATGCGCGTCCCGTGCGCGGGCATCCCGTGCGCGGGCATCCCGTGCGCGGGAGCGGCTGTCATCTCGGTCATTTCTCTACTTGTCCTTGCCGCTGCCAACGAGCGCGTGCGCCGCTTTGACGATTGCGGCTGCGTCTATGTCTGCCAATGCCAGCTGTTCATTTGGGGTGGCCGAGCCGGCCATGATGCGCACCGCGAGCAACTTGCCCTCGAACGCGGCGCTGGCCTCGCTCAGAGCCGTGAAAACAGCCTCGCCGATGCCGCCCTCAGGCCAGTGATCCTCAACGGTCAGCATGCGGCCAGTTTCGCGCGCGGCCTTGACCAGTGTGGCCGTGTCGAGCGGCTTGATCGAGTACAGGTCAATCACACGTGCCTTGATGCCGTCGGCCGCCAATGTCTCGAATGCGGTCAATGCCTCGGCGAGTGTGATGCCCGCGCCAACGATCGTGAGCTGGTCGTCCTTCGACGACTTCAGGACACGACTGCCACCGATCTCGAACTCCTCGTCGGGTCCGTAGATCACGGGCAGCGCCTGGCGCGTCGTGCGGATGTAGTTGATACCTGTGTTGTTCGCCATCAGCGCCATGAGTCGGGCGGCCTGGTTGGCGTCGGAGGGATACAGGACCGTCGAACCGTGCACGGCGCGCATCTCGGCGATGTCCTCGAGGCCCATCTGCGACGGTCCGTCCTCGCCGATCGAAACACCCGCGTGCGACCCGCAGATGTACAGGTTGGCCTGGCTGACCGCGGCCATGCGAACGAAATCGTAGGCACGGCTCATGAAGGCAGCGAAGGTCGCGCTGAACGGCTTCCAGCCGCGGACCTGCATGCCCACCGCCGCACCGATCATCTGCTGCTCGGCGATGTACATCTGGAAAAAGCGCTCCGGAAACTTGTTGCCGAAGGTCTCCGTGTAGGTCGAGTTGCCCACCTCACCGTCGAGCGCGACGACCCTGCCGTCTGCGGCTCCGATTGCCGCGAGGGCATCGCCGTAAGCCTTGCGCGTGGCGACCTTCTGGCCAAGCTCGTAGCGGGGCAGCTTCAGCTCACCGCTCGGGAATGTGTGCGCCTTCGCCGACTCGTCCGGCGCCGCTGGCGTGATCCGGATGGCGGTCTGGCCGCCGAGCTCGCGGATCGCGTCGGGTGAATCGTCGATGGGCTTGCCATGGAAGCCGTTCTTGTTTTCTTCCCAGGCCACGCCCTTGCCCTTGACCGTGTGGGCCACGATCGCCGTGGGCTTGCCCTTGGTCGCGCAGGCTTCGGCATAGGCGCGGTCGACCGCCTCGACGTCGTGGCCGTCAATCTCGATGGCGTGCCAGCCGAAGGCGCGAATGCGCTCGGCGTAGACGTCGAGGTCCCATTCGTAGCGTGTCGGGCCGGTCTGGCCGAGTCGATTGACATCGATGATCGCGGTCAGGTTGTCGAGTCTCTCGAAGCTCGCCTGGGCGAACGCCTCCCAGATCGAGCCCTCTGCCATCTCGCCGTCGCCGCACAGGACCCACGTTCTGTAGTCGAGCCGGTCAAGCCGCTTGGCGGCGAGCGCCACGCCGACGCCGATGGGCAGGCCCTGGCCGAGCGACCCGGTTGCTACATCGACGAAGGGCAGAACAGGAGTGGGATGGCCCTCGAGGCGGCTGCCCTTGAGGCGGTACGTTTCCATCTCTTTCTCGTCGATCGCGCCGAGTGCCAGCCAGATCGAGTAGTACAGGGGCGAGGCGTGGCCCTTCGAGAAGATCAGGTGGTCGTTGTTGTCCGACTTGGGCTCGTCGACCCTGTAGCGGAAGTACTTGCTGACGAGCACGGACATGAGCTCTGCGGCGGACATGCTCGAAGTGGGGTGGCCCGAGTTGGCGTTGGCAGCGACGCGGATCGAATCAACGCGGAACTGCTGGGCGAGTGCGCGCCACGCCTCGAGGTCTGCGGAGTCGGTCTGGGTTTCGGTCTGGGTGTTCACGGACATCGCGTTATCGGTCATTCTCCAACCGTCAAGTCATGGTCACCACGTAGGCTAACGCCGCCTGATGAAGAAGCCACGAATCATTTGTCTCGGCGACCTGATGCTCGACGTCGTCGTGCGCGCGGCGGCAGACATTGAGACCGGCACCGACGTGCCCGGCTCGATGCGTTTCCGCCTGGGTGGGTCTGCCGGCAACACATGTCGCGCATTCATCGGACTGGGCGGCAAGGCCGCATTCGTTGGCGCCGTTGGCACCGATTCGCTGGGAAGGCGGCTTGGCGCCGCGTTGGGCGATGCCGGGGTCACAACACACCTCGTTCGCGTCAGTGGCTCGACTCCTCGGCTCGCTGCGGTCATAGCGCCGAGCGGCGAACGGTCGTTCATCACCGACAGGGGAGTTGCTGACCAGCTCGACCCGTTCTCGATCAAGCCGGCCTGGTTCGCGCGTGCGGACGCGCTCCACCTTCCGGCATATTCGTTGCTCACGCCGCCGCTGTCTGACGCGACGTTGCGTGCCGCTGCGCTCGTGCGTGCGCGCGACGGCCTCGTGTCCGTGGATCTGGCCTCGCGCGGCCCGCTCCTCGCGGCAGGCGCGGACACCGGTATGCGAGCGGTGCGCGCAGCCGCGCCCGACATCTTGTTCGCCAATCTCGACGAGGTCAGGGCCCTGGTAGGTCGTCGTGGCGCACGTCGTCTCCTTGATCTGGCATCTGTTGTTGTCGTAAAGCTCGGCCCCGATGGGTGTCAGCTTGTTTGGCACGGACGCTCTAACAACGCCGTTTCCGAGATGGAGATCGCCACGAAACCGCTGCTTGCTGGGGACACGACCGGCGCGGGTGATGCGTTCGATGCAGGTTTCCTGTACTCGTTGCTCGTGACCAACTTCGATCGGGCCGCGCCTTCCGCAGCGTTGTTGCGCCGAGCGGCGCTGACGGGTCATCGCGCCGCCGGGCGGCTCCTGATCGCGCCACGTTCCGAGCTGACGCTGTGAGTCAGGCGCGCATCCCACTGACCGTCGCGCCACGCGTTGCCGAGGCGCGGGCGGCGGGCCGCGCCGTCGTCTGTCTCGAGTCGACCCTGGTCAC
>JBBQEC010000269.1:0-3120 GCA_038320305.1 Candidatus Limnocylindrales bacterium
GGTGCTCCCGCTCGAATCGCCTGAGCGCTTTACAACGGTGACGCGGTCGCCGTACCCGGACGGGTCACGCTGGTGGGTCGTGTCGATCCTGACCATGAAGGACAACATGATGTGGCACGCGGAGACGTTCTTCGCACCTGAGTTCGAATCGCCCGAATGGCGCGCGAGCATCGTCGAGATCATCCCGCGCGACTAAACTCCAATCACAAGAGTGGAGGGGATTCAGATCGAGCGATCGGGACGCGGCAAGACAGTTCACGGCGAGGCGGCCAATGCCGGGCACCGTGTGCTGGCGCCCGATGACGCAGAGGTCGAGGCATATCTCGAGGTCGCGCTGGACGCGCCGCCGCCGGAGCGCGCGCCTGAAGACGATCCTCAATCGACGGATAGCGTCATCGTCCTTGATTTCGGTGGCCAGACGGCGCAGCTGATCGCGCGCCGCGTCCGCGAGCTGAACGTCTACTCAGAGCTGCTGCCGTTCGATACCCCGTGGGACGAGATCCAGAGACGCGCGCCGCGCGCCGTCATCCTGTCCGGTGGCCCAATGAGCGTCTACGAAGACGGCGCACCGCATCCCGATCCGCAGATGTGGGCGGGGGATGGGCCGGGCATTCCGGTGCTGGGCATCTGCTACGGCCTGCAGCTGATGGCGTATCACCTGGGTGGCAACGTGGTTCCGTCGAACAAGCGGGAATACGGACCGGCCGTCATCTCGATCACTACCGAGGACGGCCTCTTCAAAGGCATCGCCAATGAACAGCCGGTCTGGATGAGCCACGGCGACTCGATTGTTTCGCCGCCCGCGGGCTTCGAACCGCTGGCGCGCACCTCGTCGACCCCGTACGCGGGCCTATCTGACCCCAAGCGCCAGATGTACGGCATCCAATTCCACCCAGAGGTCGTGCATACGCCGGCCGGGCGCGACATCCTGCGCAACTTCGTCCTGGGCATTGCCGGCGCACGGCCCAGCTGGACGTCACAGAGCTTCATCGACTCGACCATCGCCGGCATCCGCGCGCGCGTCGGCGACGGCAAGGTGATCTGCGCACTGTCCGGCGGCGTCGACTCAGCCGTCGCAGCCACACTCGTTCATCGCGCTGTGGGCGACCAACTGACGTGCATATATGTCGACCACGGCCTGATGCGCAAGCGCGAGTCGGAGTTGCTGCGCGAGACATTCGAGAAGAGTCTGGGCATGAATCTCGTCATGGTCGAGGCGCGCACGCGCTTCCTCGCCCGCCTGGCGGGCATCGAGGACCCGGAGCAGAAGCGCAAGATCATCGGTGACGAGTTCATTCGCGTCTTCGAAGAAGAAGCGGCAAAACTGGGCCAGATCGACTTCCTGACGCAAGGCACGCTATATCCGGACGTGATCGAGTCGACAGCGCCGGAGACAAAGGCGGCCCAGAAGATCAAGACGCACCACAACGTCGGCGGCCTGCCAGCAGATATGACCTTCAAGCTCATCGAGCCACTGCGCTACCTGTTCAAGGACGAGGTTCGACTGGTCGGCACGGAGCTGGGCCTGCCAGAGCAGATGGTCCAGCGCCAGCCGTTCCCAGGTCCAGGGCTGGCGATCCGGATAATCGGAGAGGTCACGTCCGAGCGACTCGACACGCTGCGCGAGGCGGACTGGATCGTTATCGACGAAGTTAAGGCCGCGGGTCTCTATCGCAGCCTATGGCAGAGTTTCGCCATCCTCACGCCGGTGAAGAGTGTGGGTGTCATGGGCGATGGAAGGACGTACGCCAACGTCGTCGCGGTGCGTGCCGTAACTTCGGACGATGGCATGACCGCTGACTGGGCCAAGCTGCCCTACGACGTCCTCGGCAAGATTTCTTCGCGGATCGTCAATGAGGTCCCCGGCGTCAACCGGGTCGTGTACGACATCTCAAGCAAGCCGCCCGCCACGATCGAGTGGGAGTAGCAGCCTAGGGACGGACCGCGCGATGCTCGCGCGAACCGTAGCGCCGCTCCCTGGGCTCGGAGGAGCGAACTCGGTGCGACCGGGTCCATGGCCGCTACGATCGGATCAGATGTCCAATCGACTTCCGGTCCCGGGGCCGTCGTTCGTCAAAGAGGAGCCGATTCACAGCCGCGAGCCTGGTAATGCGGAGGGCGGCCTGCTCCGTGCGGGCATGACCTCGCCGAGTGCCACGGACGATGGCTGGTGGCTGGCTCATCTTTGGGTCGCGGACGATGACGGCGTCGTCGAGACATTGGCCCTCGCTCCTGCCGCCGGCCCGCCGCCGGGGACGCCTATCGCGGCGCTCGGACCGCGGTTAGCAGGATCTCTGTCGGGTTTGATTGCCGAGGAGGACGGCCGGCAGCTGATCAGGCTGCGCATGCCCCCGCCAGCCGACGACGCTCGTCCGTGGGAGCGACCCATGCTGGTCATGCTCGCCATCCGTTGGGACCCTGTGCGGGCCAGCGTGATGACGCGCAACCAGCTCGCGCACGAGCTGATCGTGGGTTTCGCCGCGGCCGCAGAGGCGCTTGCCCGCCCGAGCTGACCTCGTCCCGCGGCGGTCATGGGTGTTGCCGACTCGCGGGACAGGTTTGCAGATGATCTGCACACATTTGTGCCCAATGCGAATGTGACGGCCCGGGTGCCGGCTCCAGACCGACGAATTTGCTACTTGATCTGCAAAGTCGTCGCTTGGCCCGCCTCAACTGGCGTCAGGAGCTGCCTGAAGAGGCCGCATGTTCAGATGATCTGCAAAATCGTCGCTTGAGGTGGGCCAACCACCAGGGGCAGTCGCTGGTTCGAATCTGATGTCCTCAGCACACGAGCTAGAAGCAGCAGGCCGAGACTTTGGTGGCCTCATTGTCGCCAGGGGAGCAGCGATTTCAAATGACCTCGCGCAGGTGCGGGATCGGGTGCATCATCGGGCCATGGAAATCCAGCTCGGGCAGGAACGGCTGCTACTTCTCGAGGAGCACTTGTCCAGCGCCGAGATTCAGCAGAAGGCGATGGACAAACGCGTGAGCGCGTTCGGCGGCGGCATCGGCGGTCTCCTGCAGCGGCCGAAAGCCGAAGAAGTGACCGTCGTCGCAAAGCAGCGACGCTTGATGCCCTTCTGGCATGTCGCCGCTACGTCGCACTACGTCTACGACCGT
>JBBQEC010000270.1:0-3118 GCA_038320305.1 Candidatus Limnocylindrales bacterium
CATCGTTGCCACTCTCGACGGGCACCGCTCGCGCGCTGTGCTCATGGCCAACCACGGCGCCTTCACGATCGGCAAGGACGCCGAGGACGCCGTCAAGGCCGCGGTGATGTGCGAGGACGTGGCGCGCACCGTTCACATCGCCAAGCAGGGGGGCGACTTGGTGCCCATCCCTCAAGACAAGATCGACGCACTTTTTGATCGCTACCAGAACGTCTACGGACAGAAGCCGCAGGGAGGCCTCTCATGACCAGCATCGTTCCCAACCTCGCCGAGTTCGAGGTCTGGTTTTTGACCGGCAGCCAGACGCTCTATGGTGATGAGGTCTTGGCCCAAGTCGCCGAGCAGTCGCAGGGAGTGGTGGCGCACTTGCAGGGCGCCGATGCCGTGCCCGTCAAGGTGACGTGGAAGCCGGTGCAGATCTCGCGCGAACAGATTCACGCGACGATGCTCGAGGCCAACGCCGCGCCAAAGGTCATCGGCGTCATCACGTGGATGCACACGTTCAGCCCCGCCAAGATGTGGATCGCGGGGCTGCAGGCCCTCACCAAGCCGCTGCTGCACTTGCACACGCAGGCCCACGTCGAGTTGCCGTGGGACACGATCGACTTCGACTTCATGAACCTTAACCAGGCCGCGCACGGCGACCGCGAGTATGCGTACATCGAGTCGCGGCTTGGCGTTCCGCGCACCACCGTGGTGGGCCATGCGTCGCACGCCGCAGTGCAAGAGCGCGTGGGCGACTGGACGCGCGCCGCAGCTGGCGCTCATGCGGCGCGGTCGATGAAGGTGGCCCGGTTTGGCGACAACATGCGCTTTGTGGCCGTCACGGAGGGCGACAAGACGGAGGCCGAGGCTGTCTTTGGCGCCCAGATCAATACGTGGGGAGTCAACGAGCTCGCGGAGCGCGTGAACGCGGCGACCGACGCGCAGATCGACGCGCTGGTGGGGGAGTACATCGAGCTCTACGACGTCGCCGACGAGTTGCTTCCGGGCGCTTCCCGGCACGAGTCGCTGCGCTACGGCGCCGCCATCGAGGTGGGTCTGCGTGCGTTCCTCGAGGAGGGCGGCTTCACTGCGTTCACCGACACGTTCGAGGACCTCGGCGAGCTCCGGCAGCTCCCGGGCCTGGCGGTGCAGCGCCTCATGGCGGACGGCTACGGCTTTGGTGCGGAGGGCGACTGGAAGACGGCCATGCTGGTGCGGATCGCCAACGTGATGGGTTCCGGGCTTCCCGGCGGCGCGAGCCTCATGGAGGACTACACCTATCACTTGGTTGAGGGGCAGGAACTCACTCTCGGGGCCCACATGCTCGAGGTCAGCCCCGCGCTGACATCCGCGAAGCCGCGACTCGAGGTGCACCCGCTGGGAATCGGCGGCAAGGAAGACCCAGTGCGCCTGGTGTTCACGGCCGATGCCGGCCCGGCGATCGTGGTGGCGCTATCCGACATGCGCGATCGGTTCCGCCTAGTGCTTGCGGCGGTCGACAACGTCGACCTTCCCGAGCCGATGCCGAACCTGCCCGTGGGCCGCGCCGTGTGGCGCAGCAAGCCCGATTTCACGACGGCCGCGACGGCGTGGATGATGGCGGGAGCAGCGCACCATACTGCGATGTCCAACCAACTAACGCCCCAGGTAATCGAGGACTTTGCGCGCATTGTGGGGGTAGAGCTGGTGGTCATTGACGACGGCGTGACCGTGGCGGATGTGGAGCGCTCCATGCGCTTCAACGCCGCCTACTATGGGTCACCCGGGCGCCGCTGACTCCGAACTCCGTTGTCGAGATTGCGTCGAACCGCGAACCGGTTCTGGTTGTAACCGGATCGTGACCAAATAGAGTTTGACATCGAAATGTTAACGTGAACATACTGACTACACGACCGTTGCTGACTGGCTCGGTTTATCTCGAGGAGGAGATATGAACGCAAAGCGCCTTATGGGTGCCGCGGCTGCAACCGCCCTTGCTTTGGGACTTGCAGCTTGCTCCGGCGCAGGAGCCGGAACGACCGCTACCAATGCAAGCGACACGGCGGCACCGCCCGCCGGGGACGTCACGATTGGTGTGGCAATGCCCACCCAGACGTCCGAGCGCTGGATTGCTGACGGCGCTGCCGTCGAAAGTGGACTGAAGGACCTCGGCTACAAGGTCGACCTTCAGTTCGCAAACGACGACATCCCGACGCAGACCCAGCAGATCGACCAGATGATCACGAACGGCGCTGACGTGCTGATCGTGGCCGCCATCGACGGCACCGCGTTGTCGGCTCAGCTGCAGAACGCCGCTGACAAGGGCATCAAGGTCATCGCATACGACCGCCTCATCCGTGAGTCGGCCAACGTTGACTTCTACGTGACGTTCGACAACTACCAGGTGGGTGTGCAGCAGGCTACGTCGCTGCTCGTCGGCCTTGGCCTGCTCAACCAGGACGGTTCCGACGGCACTGCCACCGGTCCTTTCAACGTGGAGCTCTTCGCAGGTTCGCTCGATGACAACAACGCGTTCTTCTTCTGGAACGGCGCGATCGAAACCCTGCAGCCCTACCTGGACGCAGGCACCCTCGTGGTTCCTTCCGGTCAGTTGGACATCGAGCAGGCAGCAATCCTGCGCTGGCAGCAGGAAACCGCTCAGCGTCGTATGGAAGACCTGCTGACGGCGTCCTACTCGGGCGACCTCAAGGTCAACGGCGTGCTGTCGCCTTACGACGGCCTGTCGCGCGGCATCATCACCGCGCTGCAGAACGCTGGCTACCCGGCAACGATCTCGGAAGGCTTCCCGGTCGTCACCGGCCAGGACGCTGAGATCGCCTCGGTCAAGCTCATTGCGGATGACGTGCAGTCTGCGTCAATCTTCAAGGACACCCGCAAGCTCGCCGCTCAGGCAGTAGTTGCTGTCGGCGAGTTCCTCGCCGGTGGCGAGCCCACGGCGAATGACACGGAAACGTACGACAACGGCGTCAAGGTCGTTCCCTCGTACCTGCTCGAGTCGGACATCGTGTACATGGACAACATCCAGACGCTTCTGGTTGACTCCGGATACTGGGAGGCCGACGAGGTCGCCTCGGGCGTGGCAAACTAACAACCACTCCCGCCGAACCCACGGTGGTGCCGGGCGCAACCCGCC
>JBBQEC010000271.1:0-3093 GCA_038320305.1 Candidatus Limnocylindrales bacterium
CCGTGCCCTTTACCGGCCGCTGATCATGGCGATGGCCGTGGGCGCAGTCGTGTCGATCGCGATCGGATTTCTGCCGCTGCCGCCGTGGGGCCTGGCCGTCGCGCTCAACGCGTTGCTCGTCGTCGTTTGGATCATCGCCGCCAGCCGCTTCGTCAAAGTCGGCGTCTGGCCCCCCGGGTCAGAGTCGGGTTGATTGCTGCGGCCGTGGCCGATGGTGGCGATGTCCGGGTAACCTGACGGCATGGATGATTTCAAGCTGGGAGTGCTGCTCTGGTCCCAGGGCACAAGCTGGGCCGAGTTCGAGCGGGCGGCAAAGAAGGTCGACGACCTGGGCTACGAGCACCTGTGGACGTGGGACCACCTGCACGCGATCTTCGGCGAGCCACAGCAGCCGATCTTCGAGGGGTGGATCTCCCTTGGCGCGTGGGCCAAGGCGACGACTCGGGTCAGGCTGGGGCTGTTGGTCGGTGCCAACACCTTCCGCAATCCGGGGCTGGTGGCCAAGCTCGCAACAACACTCGATCACATCTCCGGTGGCCGGGCAATCATGGGTCTGGGCGGGGCGTGGTTCGAATACGAGCACGATCGCCATGGCATCGATTTTGGCCATAGCGCCGGCGAGCGGCTGGATTGGATGGATGAGGCGACGGTCGCCATTCGGACACTCCTCGATGGTGGCGAGGTGACCTCGGAGCCGAGCGGTCGGTACTCATTCGACCACCTCCGCCAGGAGCCCCTCCCCCTTCAGCAGCACGTGCCGCTGATGATCGGCGGCAGTGGTGAGCGCAAGACGCTGCGCACGATTGCCAAGTACGCGGACATGTGGAACGGCATGGGCAGCCCCGAGCGAATGCGGCACAAGATGGACGTGCTCATGGCTCACTGCCACGACGTCAACCGCGACCCGACAACGATCATCAAGACGACTGCGCTCAAGCCAGTCATCCGCAACTCGGTGGCCGAGGCGGAGAAGGTCATGCACGCGCAGATGGCGCACAACAGGACGCCGCTGAGCGACATCGAGGACGACACCACGTTCGTTAGCGGCCCGAGCGAGCTGGTCGCGGAATATCTGATCGCGCGCAAGGAAATTGGCTTCACGGAGGCGATCGCCGAGCTGGCGGCGCCCTACGACGATGAAACGCTCGAGCGTTTCATCGGCGAGGTCAAGCCCCTCGTCGACCGGGCGTGAGCAACATCAGGACTGGGTTATCGCTGGCGCAACCTGCCAGAACACCGGGCGCGACGGATCGTCCGAGAAGGCGAGGACAGTGTCACTCAGGATGTCCATGCCGACGATGCCCTGCGTATCGTCCGTGTCATGCCTGATGGCGAGTTGCGGAATGGCCAATCGGATGCCACCGACTGAGAGCCGCTGGCATCCAGCCAGAGCGCCTTCGTAGCTCGCGCCGGTTACCCCAGCGCCCAAGCGCTGGGGTGTCGATCCGCCCAAGCCGGGCACCGCCGCAGCAGCAAATTCTGACCGCTTGCCGCCGGTGTTCAGCAGCGTGGGCACCATGGCGAATGGTTCGACGGCTGCACGGATCACAATGGTCTCGAGAGGCGGCTCGCGAGTCAGCCGCATCAGAGTCAGATCGGCATGACGGCGAACAAGCCAGTCCTCGAGTGCGTCGTCCGCCGCGTCGAGGATAAATAGCTCGCTAGTGCGAAGATCGAGCACGCACATCGCAGCCGGTATCAGGTGCTGCGGGCTGAGAATGCCCGCGATGCCCATTTGGCTGAACGCCTCGGGCGCGGGAATGGCAACGACTTCGCGCAGTGTCAAATACGCATCGCCGACGGCCAGTTCGACACCCTTCGCGCTCCAGCTCGGAACGGTCGTGCCGCCGTGGTCGGTGCCCACTTCGCCGCGCAGGAGGTCCAGCCCAAGTGACCGAGCCATATCCTCGTTGAGGAGGTGCACCTCCGAGCCCGTGTCGACGACGAGTCTCGCCACCGCCCCACCGATGGACGCCACCAGCAACGGGCTGTGCGTGATCTGATCATCGGCGACGGAATATGTGAGCGAAGCCCTTGCCAAGACCGTGATCTTCGTCGCCATAGATCGATCCCACTTCTCACATCGAACGCTGGTAGGAACTGAACGTGCAGGTGGCCCAGGACGGTGAGACGCCAAGCCTCAGAGAACGAACGACCCGTAACGACCCCGGAGTCAGCGCTTGACGGCGGGCGTCAACCAGCCAGTTGAGCGCGGCATGAACGCCGCGGATCGGACCTCAGCGGCAGGGTCAGTCAGCACCTGCCCAGGCTAAAGGCAACAAAAAAGCCGCCCGCATTGCTGCGGGCGGCCGGTCTGGCGATGTAACTCGGCTTCGGGATCTAGGCCGAATGAACTCGCGCTGCACGCGGGCCCTTGGGGCTGTCCTCGATCTCGAACTCGACCTTCTCGCCGCCATTGAGGCGATCGAAGTCGAGGGACGAGTCGAGTGAGTTGCGATGGAAGAAGTATTCCTTGTCGTCCGACGCAGTGATGAAGCCGAAGCCGCGGTCTGACACGACCTTCTTGATAGTACCGGTGGCCACAGTGACCTCCTACATTCTTCTCGAAGCAAAATTCAATCGCACAATGCGTCGAGAAGGCGCGATCACACGGAGCCACCACGCAGCGTGGCGAGCGAGAAGAATACACCCAATCGGCCTACTTGGCGAACGTTTCGGCGATCGTCCCTATCCATGAACGCGTCAATGACCGCGACGCGGCCTCCTATGACGGTCAGGGCGTGTGCTCCGACGGGCAGGCGCGATCCGTCGTCGGCGCGGCACAGAGCACCACCGCCGGTTGGATGGCCGCGGTCGCGCGAACCTTTTGATTTTGCAGATCATCTGAACAACATGCCCGTGCAACAGTTCTGGACTGAGCGTCAGACACGCAATTTGCAGATCCTTTCGCAAGAGTGTCGCTCTGACTCACGGTTCGGGCTTGGTGCCCACCGACGAGCATGGATCTGTGTAGATGATCTGCAATGGTGCTCGGCTCACAGGAGCATCGAACCGTGGGCGGCCCTGGCGCTCAGATCGAGCGCTGGTACGACTAGAAGGTGTAGGTCGTCCAGGCCGTCGTGACGATAGCCA
>JBBQEC010000272.1:0-3093 GCA_038320305.1 Candidatus Limnocylindrales bacterium
GAGGCCTGCGCCAGCTTCACCAGCGTTGGTCGGGGGAAATGCTGCCCCAGCCGTGACGAGAACAGGTGATGAAGCGCGCCCAGGCTCAGCTGCCCGAGTTCGAGGATCCAGATCCCCGGATCCGAGATCTCACGCAGTAGCACGTCTCCCAGCGGCGCGGGCTCCCCAGAGCGGACGGCCAGAACGAAGCGGATGTCGTGGCCGGAGGTGCGCCGGAGCGCGAATTCGAGCACTCGGGATGTTGGGGCGTCGATCCATTGTGCGTCATCGACCGCCACCAATATTGGAGCTGCGGAAGCAGACGACGCGAGCAGCGACACGAACGCCATCGAGACGGCCAGCTGCTCGGTGCGTGCGGCGCTGCTGGAACGCAACAAAGCCACATCGAGAGCCAACCGCTGCGGCTCCGGGAGCGCCTCCAGCGCGGCGGCCGGGAACGCTGACACCAGATCGCCAAGTGCGGCATACGAAAGTCTCGTCTCGGACGTCGTGGGCTGCGCCGTAAGCACCGTGTAGCCGCCCGCTCGCGCGGTCGTTACAAGGTGTTGCCAAAGCGCTGTCTTGCCGATGCCGGCTTCTCCACGCAGGAGAAGGCCAGGAACGGGTCTGCTTCGATCGAGGAATCCGTGGATGGCTTCCAACTCGACGGTTCGGGCGATGATCTCGACCGCCACGTTCTGGCTCTCCAAACGATCATGGGCCTCGGGTCGTACGCACACCGATCACTCAGTGGCTTCACACCAGCGGTCAGGCGCTGGCGGCCACGGGTTCGGGTAGGCGCAGGCCGGCGGCACTCGCGAGGGCAGGTGCGATGTCCGTCCGCTCCCAGGGCAGATCGAGGTCCGGCCGGCCAAAATGACCGTAGGAAGCCGTCTGCTGGTAGATCGGCCGGCGCAGGTCAAGGTTTTCGATGATGGCGCCCGGACGCAGGTCGAAATGCTCGTCGATCAAGCCCAGGATCCGCTCGTCAGAGATGCGCCCGGTGCCGTACGTCTCGATCGACACGCTGATCGGATTGGCGATGCCTATCGCGTAGCTGATCTCGAGCTCGAAGCGGTCGGCGAGCCCGGCCGCGACGACGTTCTTGGCCACCCAGCGAGCGGCATAGGCGCCGGAACGGTCGACCTTGGACGGGTCCTTGCCGCTGAAGCAGCCGCCACCGTGGCGGGCCATGCCGCCGTACGTGTCGACAATGATCTTGCGTCCCGTCAGGCCTGCGTCACCCATCGGTCCGCCGATAACGAAGCGGCCGGTCGGGTTGATGTGGATCTTGGGGTCAATCCGGCGCAGCTCAGCGGGGATGACCGGCTTGATGACCATCTCGATGATGTCGTCACGCAGGCGCTCGTTGGCGATCTCGTCGTTGTGCTGCGCGGCAATGACCACGTCGCGCACGGCGACCGGTTTGCCACGGCTGTACTCGACCGTGACCTGGCTCTTGCCGTCTGGTCGCAGATAGTCGAGCAGACCTTCCTTGCGAACCTGCGCCAGGCGTCGCGTAAGCCGATGAGCGAGCGTGATCGGCAGTGGCATCAGCTCGTCGGTCTCGTTGCACGCGAAACCGAACATCATCCCCTGATCGCCTGCGCCCTGGTCGCGCCGGTCCGTGCCGCGCGTCTCCTCTGCGTCGTTGACGCCACGACTGATGTCTGCTGACTGCTCATGGATCGAGACGAGCGTGCCGCACGTCCGATAGTCAAATCCGAAAGCCGCATCCGTGTAGCCGATGCCGCGAACTGTCTCGCGGATGACTTCCTGGAACTCGACGTACGCCGAGGTGGTGATCTCACCGAGCACGAACACCGTGCCGGTGGTCGTCGCGGTCTCGCACGCGACGCGGGACATGGGGTCCTTGCGGAAGATGGCGTCCAAGATCGCGTCGCTGATCTGGTCGCACATCTTGTCCGGGTGACCCTCGGTCACCGACTCTGATGTGAACAGGTACTGCTCCGCGTCAACGATGCTGGTCATGTGTCTCCTATCCCCGGTGTTCGACAAAGCGTACAGCGAAAGCCTTTGGGCTTGCCAACGCCGTCAGGCTGCCACTGTCCAGAGTTCCGACAGCACCTCGGCCTGCTCCAGAACCGTTCGCATGGCCTTCTCCTGAAGTCGCTGGGCGTTTCCCGCTAAGCGGGTCAACGATCCGGCGTATCGGTTAATAAGGAGAGGAATCCCCGTTTGAGCGGGCTATCGACCCTCCAGGCGGGTGAATCACCGGCCGAAACGGGCAATGGACCTCTTCAATCAACTCTCGACGGACGGATCACCCGCTGAGCGGGACAGGGCTCGGCCAGCTACGCGTCAGGTCCCCTCCTGCCATGAATTGACGTAGGCAAGCTGCTCGGGGGTCATAGTGTCGATCTTGATGCCGAGCGAGTCGAGCTTGAGTCGGGCGACCTCGCGGTCCATCTCCTCGGGCACGACGTAGACCTTGGGCTCGAGCTCCGCATGGTGCTGAGCGACGTACTCGGCCGCCAGCGCCTGATTGGCAAAGCTCATGTCCATGACCTGGGCCGGGTGGCCCTCGGCCGCGGCCAGGTTGACCAACCGACCTTCAGCCAGGACGTAGATGCGGCGGTCGCCCTCGAGGCAGTACTCCTGGAGATCGCGCCGGATCTGACGCACCTGCCCGCCAGCCATACGCTCCAATGCGTGCAGGTCGAGCTCGTCGTCGAAATGGCCGCTGTTGGCCAGGATCGCGCCTTTGCGCATGACCTTGAAGTGCTCCTCGCGGAAGATGTGGAAGTTGCCGGTCGCGGTAACGAAGAGCTCGCCCCACGCGGCCGCCTCGAGTCCGGGCATGACCTGGAAACCGTCCATGATCGCTTCGATCGCGACAACCGGATCGATCTCCACGATCGTGACCTGCGCGCCCATGCCGCGCATGCGCATCGCGATGCCCTTGCCCACCCAGCCGTAGCCGGCGATGACGACATGGCGACCGGCGATCAAGATGTTCGTCGCGCGCAGGATGCCATCTACCGTCGACTGGCCGGTGCCGTAGCGGTTATCGAAGAAATGCTTGGTCATGGCCTCGTTGACCGCAACGACGGGGTAGCGCAGCGCGCCGTCGGCGGCCATCGCGCGCAGCCG
>JBBQEC010000273.1:0-3082 GCA_038320305.1 Candidatus Limnocylindrales bacterium
AGCGCTCTCTACTACTGGCTCTTCCCGAACACCATGTTCAACATCTACCAGGACAACATGAGCTCGAACGTGATCCTGCCGCTCGGGCCGGATAAGACGCTCACCATCTTCGAGTGGTTCTTCGTGGAGCCCGGGACCGGCCCCGGCTGGGAGTCGATGCAGCAGACCATCGCCTTTTCGGACGAGATTCAGCAGGAGGACATCGTGATCTGCGAGCAGGTGCAGCGCGGCCTGCGCTCGCGGTCATACGACACCGGTCGCTTCAGCGCAAAGCGGGAGAACGGCGTGTACCACTTCCAGTCGCTCGTTCAAGAGTTCCTGGCGGAGTAGCGGCGGGCGCTTGTGCCGGCCAAGTCGACCCGACCCGAATCGGCCTCAACCTGCCAGATTCACATGCGGTGTGCGTTAGGTGGCCTGAAGCCCCGATGAGCGGTCCAAATTCACGCGACGTGTGAATTTGACCTCTTCGCGACGCGTTTTCCGCGCGTTGCGGTCACCTGGTGTGAATCTGTCCGGTTCGCGAACCAGAGGAGGCCCGCTGGAGTCGGAGCCGAGGGCGTTCGCAACCAGGCGATGGCGCTTCGTCCGCGCACTCGATAGCGCTGGAACAACGCTGCATGCTGGGTCATTGTCCTTCGCGCTGTTCGCGATTCGCCGATGACCAGGACCGGAATGACCGCCGCCATGTCACCCCATTCGAGCTCACGCGCCAGCTTTCGACCCACGCGGCCCTTCACATCAAGCCGCCCGAGCGTCTCCTGCAGGTCCCCGAACGCTGACTTGATCTCGATGACGAGGAGTATGCGCAGCACCGGGTGGAAGGCGAGGATGTCGACCCGACCGCGATCGCCGTAGTCGTTGAAGCTGACCTCGACGCGAACGACCCAGCCGAATGCCAACAGCAGTTCGGCGACTGACTGCTGGATTCCGGCGTGTGCCTTGTCCATGAGCCGATCCAGTTGTTCTCCGTGCCACCGAATCTGGATGTGGACGGACGCGCCCAACGCATCGACGACCTTGTCGAGAGAGTCGAGTGTCACGCCAGCTAGCTTGCCTCGCTCAATCCTCGAGATCATCTCGCGCGAGAGTTCAGCTTGGACGCCGAGGTCCTGCTGCCGCCACCCTCGCTGGTGTCGCAAGAATCGGACGGCGCCTTCGACGTTGGTCCTGATCATTGCGCCGATTCTCCACAGCGGGCGTTACCGCTGGGTTACTGCGGGCTTACTGCGCCAGCGTCGCACGCGCTGACAGTGTCTGGCGCGCCCGCCGCGTCGACCGTGCCAAATACCCAACGGGTGTGCGTTCTGCGCGCATACCACCCGTTGGAGCGTCGAAATTCACGTCCGATGTGAATTCAGACCGCCCAGGAACGATTCGAGCGCGTGGTGGTCACCTGGTGTGAATCTGTCCTGCTCGGCGCCGACGTCGCCACGGTGGTGAGGTACCCTCCCTGTCATGAATCCTCTCTTGGCGCGCGGCGATGGCCACCTCACCGTCGCTCTCGTCAGCGAGGTTTTCTGGGAGCCCGACGGCGCCATTCGGCTTCGTCAACGCCTCGCGGAGCTGGCCGAACGCGGCGCGGATCTCGCCGTTCTGCCGGAGCTGCCGCTCAACCCGTGGCGCCCGGCCACCAAGCATGCGGTCAACGAAGACGCGGAGCCGATGGGCGGACCGCGCATGACCCAGCAGGCGCAGGCGGCACGCGAGGCCGGAATCGGGCTGGTGGGAGGCACCATCCACGTCGACGAGGACGGCCGGCGGACGAGCCGCAGCCTCGTCTTCGACCGATCAGGCGAACTCGTCGCGACCTACGAGAAGCTGCATCTGCCCGATGAGCCCGGCTTCTGGGAGACGAGCCATTACGAGGCCGGGACCCAGGCGCCAAGCCGCATCGATGCGTTCGGGCTGCCGATCGGCGTGCAGCTCTGCAGCGACATCAACCGGCCCGAGGGATCGCACATCCTCGGCGCGCAGGGTGCCCATGCGATCCTGGCGCCGCGGGCGACCGAGGAGCGGACCTATCAGCGCTGGAAGGTCGTCTTCCGCGCCATCGCGCTGACCAGCTGCGTCTACGTGCTCAGCGTCACGAGGCCGCATCCGGAGGACGGCGTGCTGATCGGCGGCCCTTCGATCGCGGTGGGACCGGATGGCGATGTGCTGCTCGAGACGACCGACGTCGTCGGGCTGGTGACGCTGGATTCGCAGGTCATCACCGAGGGCCGCACCCACTATCCCGGCTACCTCCCTATTCGGACGGATCTCTACGCTGATGCCTGGGCCCACATCGCCAGCACCGATGGCCACCCGCCGCGGACCTGACGGCCGGACGCTACTTCGTGAGCGTGAACGCGGCCTCTGCGATCTTCTCGTCTCCGCGGTAAATCCGCATCACAAAATCCCCCGCACCCCATGCCTTGATGAGGCTGTTGCTGGGAACCTGGTAGCAGACGATCTTCGCCGGTGACGGCGCGGCATTCTGGCCGTCCTGGCGAGTCTGGACGATGGTCTCCTTGCCGTCTGCGACGCGCACGACCTCCTCGCCGAGGCGATCGATGCCGAATGCCTCGTTGAGTGCGATTGTGTGGGCGAAGACGGACCCGGGTCCGAACGTATCGGTCTGGCCGATGATCTCGCACGTCTGGCGATTGCGTCCGGTGCCCAGGGTCAATGTGCCGGGCAGCTTCGGCGTGGGCGCGACCGCCGGCGCCGGGGTAGCTGTCGGCTCGACTCCGGTTGAGGCCGAGGCGCTCGGAATCACCGAAGCGTGCGGAGTCGGGGACGGGCCCAGGCCGACCGTTGGATTGGTCGGATTGAGATTCGAAAGCATCAGCCCGATGACGATGGCGGCCACGATCGTGCCGATCGCGGCGCCCATCGAGAGCAGTGAGCGTTGGTCGGTCGGAAAGGTGCCGCTCTGCACGGCCGCTGCCTCGCCCGCGACAAGCGGGACGCCGCAGAAGCGGCAGACGTGCGCCCAGGGCGGATTCGGACGGCCACAGTTGAAGCACTCGACGGTCTCGCCGGTCATCGGACGGTGTGCCACTCCCTCAAGCGACTCATGGGCGGCGCCAGCCTAGCAGGT
>JBBQEC010000274.1:0-3056 GCA_038320305.1 Candidatus Limnocylindrales bacterium
CTATCCGCCCGAGATGTGGAAGAAGCCTGGCGAGAAGCAGCCCAACCGCGCCGCGTACGGCGTCTGGGGCGCGTACGTCAATGCGTTGGCGCGCCAGGAGCACGGCCGACCACTGTTCCTTGGTGCCTCAGCGGACCTTGCCGAGTCGACCAACCTCGCGGGCTTCGGCAAGGACTTTGGCGACATGTCCGGCTATGGCTGGTACGAGCGCGACACCAACCTCGCGGGCACGGTTCTGCCGACCCAGATCACGGAGTTCGGCAATGCCGGGCTCGTCACGGGCCTGGCCACGGTCAACATGTCCCAAGACCCGTTCAACGACTTCAACGGCCTGTGGGGCACGTGCTCAACCTATGGCTCGTTCTCGTATCTCAAGTACGGGCCGATGCGCCTGTTCAGCCAGCTCGCTCAGGACACCGAGCTGAAGGTCGGGAAAGTACTCTGGGTCGCTGGACACGCCGGCCCGGAGACCGCGGAGGATTCGCGCACCCACTTTGGCATCTTCGAGACACACGTCACCCAGCTCTTCCCAGAGGGCCACGTCATCGACCTGCATCCGTGGGAGTACAACGAGGTTCCGGTCGTTCTCGCGGAGGCGCTGAGCGCGGACGTTCCGATCGTCGCACTGCATCTGACGAGGCCGGCGATCGATATCCCGGACCGTGAGGCGCTCGGCATCCCGTCGCATTTCGAGGCCGCGCGTGGCGCGTACGTGATGCGCGACTTCAAGCCGGGCATGCCACGCGGCGGCACTGTCTTCGTCCAGGGCACGACCTCGACCGCGAACCTGATCAAGGTGCTGCCGCAGCTCGACGAACGTGGCCTGAACGTCAAGATCGTGGCGTGCATATCGCCGCAGCTCTTCGCGATGCAGACAGAGGCCTATCGCGACGCCACGACGTCGCTGGGCGACCGATGGGACGGCATGGCGATCACCAACCGGGCGTGGATGACCATGCGCCATTGGATCGGGGGCCCGATCGCGCGCGACTACTCACTCACCTCAGACTGGGACGATCGGTGGCGCACCGGTGGCACGGTCGATGAGGTCATCGACGAAGCGCACCTAGGCCCGACTCACATCGTCGACGCGATCCAGCGCTTCGTCGACGAGCGCGAATCCCGACTCCGACGCCTCCGCGAAATCGCCGACGCCGCCGCCAAACACTGAACGAAGAAGTACCGGCCGCGAGGCTCGGTAGGCAAATCGGAAGCGGCCGGACGGCCGAGGTCTATGCGTTCGGCAAGGGCCGTGTCATCAAGCTGCTGCGTCCTGGCCTTCCAGACGTCATGGCAGATGAGGAAGCCGCCGTTGCCCGGGTTGTCGACAACGCCGGCCTCTCAGCGCCGCGGTTGCTGGAGATGGTGCTTATCAATGGACGTCCAGGGCTCGTGTATGAACGGGTCGACGGCAGGCCGATGCTCGCCGAGGTTACTTCTCGACCGTGGCGAGTTGGTTTACGTTCCCGGGAACTCGCGCAGCTCCACACAAAAATGCTGGGGACGACTGGCACGGGTTTGCCCAGCCAGAAGGCGCGTCTCGCAAGGGCGATCGAGAGTGGGGCTGACACGCTCGGTGCGCCACGTCTCCGTGCCGTCTTGGGCATCCTGGAATCACTCCCGGACGGCCACGCGATATGCCACGGTGACCTGCACCCGGGGAACGTTGTCATGACACGGACCGGCGCAGTGGTCATCGACTGGATGACCGCGACGTCCGGCGCGCCCGAGGCAGACATCGCGCGAACGCTGTTCCTGCTCGCGGGCACCGCAATTCCGGACGATGTTCCACGCATCACGCGCCTCGTGATCAACACGATGCGATACCGATTTGCCGACCTTTATCTTCGGCACCTGCGCCAACTGTTCGCCGTCGATGAACACCTACTGGTTTCATGGCGGTCCGTGGTCCTAGCGGCACGCCTGGCCGAGGGCATCGCTGAGGAGACAGCGATGCTGTTGTCTCAAGTGGACGCCGGCCTCGCTACGACAGCGTAGACCGTTGCGTGGCTGCGGCCGAGGTCTTCGAGGTCGGTCGTGGAGCGGACTTCGTATGAGGCGATTTCCTGAGCGATGGAAGGATCGAGGTAGCGGCGGCCGGGATCACCGATCAGCACTTGGATGCCGCGCTCACGGGCGCGCTGCAGCCAGGCGGTAACTCGGACGGCGAAAGTCTCCTCGTACCAGCAGTCACCGGCGAGGATGACGTCGACGTCGGGTGGCTCGTCGTCGAGCAGATCGACGCGCTTGACTTCAACCTTCGCGCGATTAGTGCGGGCGTTGAGGCCGATGGCCGCTATCGCGTAGCGATCGATGTCGACCGCGGTCACCTCTGCGGCGCCAGCATGCATCGCGGCAATCGCGTCGAGGCCAGAACCGGACGCAAGATCAAGCACACGGCAGCCGGCCACAGCCTCGGGGTGTTCGCGGAGATAGGTGGCGAGAGCCAGCCCACCGCCCCACGCGAATGCCCAGTAAGGGATCGGAGCATCTGGCTCGCCGATCTCGCGTTGAACTGCACCCCAGACCGAGTAGATGTCGTCGGACAGATGCAGCCGGATGTGCGGTAGGCCCGGAACGTCCTGCAACCTCGTATGCCTCACAACGAACGCGCGTTCGTTCATCGCACCTCGAAGCGTGCTCGCAACTCGGGAAGTCGCCCCAGCGTTGCGAGGTCGTAGGGCTCGTGCATCTGGATGAGCAGCTCGTCGACACCGATTGCCTCGTACGCGCGAATTGCTTCGGCAGCCTGATCGATCGTTCCTACGGTCATCGGTTCGACCGGCGCAAAAGCGTTGTCCTCGACCGGAAAGCCGGCCGCGACACGAATCGCGTGATACGCCTCGAGCGCGGCTTCGCGCTTGTCCGCGAGATGGATCCACACCATCACGCTTTTATTGATCGAGTCGTAGTCGCGTCCGACCTCTTCGCACCGCTGGCGAAGAATGGCGAGCGACTCGGCGACGACGTCGGGCGAGCCCGACGACTTGTTCCACTCATCGGCATGGCGAGCGACGATGCCCAGCGTCTTCTTCGGCCCAGCACCGCCGATCATG
>JBBQEC010000275.1:0-3036 GCA_038320305.1 Candidatus Limnocylindrales bacterium
GGCCGATGGCGACGTAGATGCAGATGAGGTCCTGGCCCTTCTGGTTGATGATCGTGTCGACCGCGATAGCGGTCTTGCCGGTCTGCCGGTCGCCGATGATCAGCTCGCGCTGGCCACGGCCAATGGGGATCATCGAGTCGATCGCCTTGATGCCGGTCTGCACCGGTGTATCGACCGGCTGGCGTACGATGACACCCGGCGCGATGCGCTCGACCGGACGCGTCCTGTCGGTCTCGATGGGGCCTTTGCCGTCGATCGGCTTACCGAGTGGGTTGACCACGCGACCGATGAGCGCGTCGCCCACCGGCACCTCCACGACGCGTCCCGTGGTCTTGACCTGGTCGCCCTCCTTGAGGTGGGTGTAGTCGCCCAGGATCAGGACGCCGACCGTCTCCTCCTCGAGGTTGAAGGCCATGCCCATGACGCCGCCCGGAAACTCGAGCATCTCGGACGCGACTGCGCCGGACAGGCCGTAGACCTGCGCGATGCCGTCGCCGACCTCGACGATGGTGCCGACGCCACTGACGTCCGCCTTCGTGTCGAAGCCGGAGATCTCGCTCTTGATGATCGACGTGATCTCGTCGGATCTGATCGCCATTGTTGTCCTCGTGTACTTGCCGCGGTCAGACGGCGGTCAGACGCGCACGCAGCCGCTCGAGGCGGCCGCGCACGCTCGCGTCCCAGAGTCGGTCGCCAATGCGCACCGCGATGCCGCCGATGAGTTTGTCATCGACCACTTCACGTATCTCAACCTCGTCGCCGGTCAGTTGTCGCAGCCGATCGGTGATCGCGGTTCGTTCCCTGTCATCCAGCGCCAGCGCGGTGCGCACCTCCGCTAGGGTGATGCCACGCTCGCGGCGCAGCCGCTCGGCGAAGCGCGCGACCATTGGCTCGATGGCGCCCGGCCGGCCACGCCGAATCATGAGCAGCACCAGCTTCATGGGCTGCTCTCCGACCTTGGGCACAGCCCGTCGAACCACCTTCTCCTTGTCGGCAAAGGCGATTGCCGGGTGTTCCAGGACCTCGCGCAGCTCCGGGTTGCGCAGCGTCTCGGCGAGCCTGCCGAGGTCGCGCTCCCAGTCGTCGAGAGAGTGATCGGCACGACCCAGCTCGAAGGCTGCATCGGCGTAGCGGCGCGCGGCGCTGTCGCGTCCGGCCATCGGCTAGCTCTTTGCCTCGGCGGTGGTCGGTGGCTCGGCCGGCATGTCGGCCAGGAACTGCTCCACCAGCTTGCGCTGCGTGCCCGAGTCCATCTCCGAGCGGACGAGCTTGCCGGCCGCGGCCAATGCCAGGTCCGCGACGTGAGAGCGCAGCTCGGACATCGCCTTCTCCTTCTCGGCCACGATCTCGTCGCGCGCCCGCGCGGCAACCTTCTCGGCCTCCGACCGGGCAGCGGTCACGATCTCGTTGCGGGAGTCCTCCGCGATCTTGTTGGCGCGGGCAATCATGTCCTGCGCCTCCTTGCGCGCCTCGGCCAGCGTCTCCTCACGGGCGGCGCTGGCCATCTCGCGATCGCGCGCCGCCGACTCAGCGTCCTCCAGGCCCTTTGCAATCTTCTGCTGCCGCTCGTCGAGCATCCCCATCACCGGCTTCAGCAGGAAGCGGTTCAGCAGATACAGCAGCAGCAGGAAATTGATGACCTGGAACGCCAGCTTCGGCAGATCCACGCCGAACGCGTTGAAGAACTCCATGCGTTTCGGGTCCGCCGCTACTTGACGAAGATGATCAGCAGGGCGACGACCAGCGAGTAGATGCCGATCGCCTCAGCCAGTGCGATACCCAGGATGTACGGCACGAAGATCGCGCCCGATGCATCCGGATTGCGGCCCAGGGCGTTCATCGCCCCGTTGACGGCGATACCGACACCAATGCCCGGGCCGATCGCGCCGAGGCCCATGGCGAGTCCGGCAGCGAGAGGGGTGAGATCCACGAGAGAGATTCCTCCTGTATGCCCTGCGGATATCGGGGCAGGGCTTCCCGGTTGTTCAGGCCGCCCCGGGGACGGCATCGGTGGTTGAATGCGTCGGTGGCCGTTCGACGTCGGCACCGGGCTCGACGTGAGGGTCCGCGCCATCCGCGTGCTCCTCGTGCTCGTCGTGCTCGGGCAGTGCCAACACGATGTAGGCCATCGTCAGGAACGCGAAGACGAGCGCCTGGACAAAGCCGAAGACGAGCTCCAGGCTCAGGAAGACCGCGGGCACGAAGAAGGCCAGCGGCAGCACGAAGACGACTGCGGTCGTCAGGAACAGCATCGTCGCCAGCAGCACCTCGCCGGCGAACACATTGCCGAAGAGCCGGAACGAGAGGCTGATCAGCCGGCTCAGCTCGCTGATGATGTGAATGGGGGTCATCAGCGGCGTCATGTATGCCGGCTCGGCGATGAAGGTGTGCTTCAGGTAGGTCATCACCCCGCCTTTGCGCACGCCCAGGCCGATGAAGGCGAAGAACGAGACGAGCGCAAGCCCCAACGTGAAGTTCAGGTCGGCCGATGCGGGGCGCACGAACGGAACGAGCACCTCCTCGCCATTCACCATCTCGTGATAGCCGATGGTTCCCACGCCCGGCAGCAGCCCGATCCAGTTGGCCAGCAGCACGAAGATGAAGATCGTGACCACCAGTGGCGCGAAGGCGCGCCAGTGCGTACCGCCGTTTTCCTTCACGATCTGGGCCGTCCATTCGATGGGGAACTCGACCAGGCTCTGCACGCGGCCGGGCACCAGCGAGGCGCGCCGCAGGAAGAACCACGCCGCGAGGAGAAGGAGGACGGTCGTCAGCAGCGCGCCCACCATGCTGTTGGTGAAGGTCAGCGGGCCGATCTGCAGGAGCGGCTCCGCCTGGATCTCAACGTGAAGCAATTGCTACCTGTTCATGCTTTTGTTGGCCACATCCCAGATTGTGTAGAACGCCGCCGCGACGCCGAATACTAGACCGATGAGCGTGAACGTCGGCCTCGTGCCCAGCCAGTTGTCGACCGCCAATCCCAGCAGCAGCCCAATGATGATGGCCAGTCCCAGGCGCAGCCCCAGGTCGAAGGCC
>JBBQEC010000276.1:0-3013 GCA_038320305.1 Candidatus Limnocylindrales bacterium
GATGGTTGGCCCTTCATCGGCCGTGGCCCGAACGACGACGAGGTCGTCGCGCGCCAGATCGTGGTTGTTCTCGGCATTGGCAGCGGCGCTGTTGAGCACCTTCGCGACGTCACGCGCCGCACCCTGCGGCATGAAGCGCAGCTTCGCGCTGGCCTCAGCGAGGGGCAACCCGATGATCGCGCGGGTGACGAGGCGCGTCTTGCGCGTCGAGTGGCGAAGGTATTTGCCGGAGGCTGAAACTTGCATGTCTACTTCAGCGCCGACGAGCGCTCGGTGTGCTTGCCGTGACCGCGGAAGGTGCGCGTAGGGCTGAACTCACCAAGGCGATGGCCGACCATGTTCTCGGTCACGTAGACCGGGATGTGCTTCTTGCCGTTGTAGACGGCGATGGTGTGGCCGACGAAATCCGGGAAGATGACACTGTCGCGCGACCAGGTCTTGAGCACGCGCTTCTCGCTCTTGCGGTTCATTACCTGGACACGCGTGAGCAGGCGCGCTTCGACGTACGGTCCCTTCTTCAGTGAACGTGACACTGCTTACATCCTCCCCGGCTAGCTCTTGCGATGCCGGGAGCGAACGATGTTCTGCCCGGTGATCTTGTTGCGGCGCGTGCGATGGCCCATTGCCGGCTGGCCCCACGGCGTCTTGGGCGGCATGCCCGTTGGCGACTTGCCCTCGCCACCACCATGCGGATGGTCGCGCGGATTCATCGCCACGCCACGGGTCTCAGGTCGGCGACCCATGTGCCGCGAACGGCCGGCCTTGCCCAGGCTCTGATTCTCGTGATCGAGATTGCCGACTTGACCGACGGTCGCCATGCAGCGCAGGTCGGCCCTGCGAACCTCGCCTGAGGGCATGCGGATCTGGGCGTAGTCGCCTTCCTTGGCCAGCAGCTGCGCGGATGTGCCAGCCGAGCGGACCATCTGGCCGCCGCGGCCCGGAACGAGCTCAATGTTGTGAATCGTCGTACCAAGCGGGATGTTGCGCAGCGGCAGCGAGTTGCCGACGCGTGCCTCGGCGGTTGGCCCGGCGATGACCGTGTCACCGACGCTCAGGCCGTTGGGCACGAGCATGTAGCGCTTCTCGCCGTCGGCGTAGTGCAGCAGGCCCACGCGCGCCGAACGGTTGGGGTCGTATTCGACCGTGGCCAGGTTGGCCGGCACGTCGAACTTGTCGCGCTTGAAGTCGATGCGGCGATAGAACCGCTTATGGCCGCCGCCACGGTGACGGACCGTCAGCCGGCCCTGGTTGTTGCGGCCGTTGATGCGCTGCTGCGCTTCGAGCAGCGGCTTGTACGGCTCCGAGGTCGTGATCTCCTCGAAGGTGGGCCGCGTCTGGAAACGGATACCCGCGGAGGTTGGCTTGTAAGAACGCAGCGGCATCTTCTAGATCCCCTCGAAGAACTCGATCTTCTGGCCGCTGGCCAGCGTCACGACAGCCTTCTTCCAGGGCGAAGACCAGCCCTCGACACGGCCACGACGACGGTTGCGGGATTTCTCCTTGGCCTTCGTCGTCGATACGTTGACCGTCACGACGTTGACCTTGAAGAGCTCCTCGATGGCGTCCTTGACCATGAGCTTGTTGGCGTCGGTGTGGACGCGGAACGTGTACTTGCCGCGCTGCGTCTCATCCATCGATTTCTCGCTGATGACCGGACGCACGATGATCTGGGCGGCCTGGAGGCTCATGCATACACCTCCGCCATGGTTGTCAGCGACGGCTGCAGGATGAGCAGCGTATCGGCGTTGAGGACGTCGACGATGTTCAGCGAGTCAGCCCTGATGACCGTCACACCGGGCAGGTTGCGCGCCGACAGTACGAGGTTCTGCTCGCCGCCAATAGCGACGACAAGCACGCGGCCGCCGGCCTTGAGCGCGTCGAGATAGCCAACGAGCTCGCGCGTCTTGGGTGCGTCGAGACCCAGCTCGTCAACGACGCGGATTGCGCCGTCATCGAACTTGGCGGTCAACGCACCGTGTAGCGCCAGGCGCTTCATGCGCTTTGGCAGACGCTGTTCGTAGCTGCGCGGATGTGGGCCGAAGACGACACCACCACCGGCGTAGTGCGGTGAGCGGCGCGAGCCTTGGCGCGCGCGGCCGGTGCCCTTCTGGCGGTACGGCTTGGCGCCACCGCCGCGGACTTCGCCACGCGTCTTGGTGTCGTGCGTGCCGGTGCGTCGCGCTGCCAGCTGTGCAGTAGCGGCCTGGTGCATGACGGCCTCATTGACCGGTGCCGCGAAGAGCGTCTCCGGGAGATCAACGGTGCCGAGATCCTTGCCCAGTTTCGAGAAGAGGGTGGTGCTGGGCATCACTTGACCTTCCTGACCACGACCATCGCGTTGCGCGCGCCGGGCACTGAGCCCTTTATGAGCAGCACGTTGCGCTCCGCGTCGCTGCGGACGATCGTCAGCTTCTTGACCGTAACGCGGTCGTGGCCCATACGACCGGCCATGCTCGTGCCCTTGAACACCTTGCCCGGGTAAGTACCCGCGCCGATCGAGCCTGGCTGGCGGTGCGAGTCGGAGCCGTGAGTCTCTGGCCCGCGGCGAAAGTGGTGGCGCTTGATCGTGCCCGAAAAGCCTTTGCCCTTCGACACTCCCGTGACATCGACTTCCTCGCCATCGGCGAAGAGCGATACATCGAGCGTCTGGCCGATGGTGTAGCCGGCAAGGTCATCGAGCCGAAACTCGCGTGTGTGCTTGACCGGTGGCAGGCCCTTGAGCTGGCCGGCGCGCGGCTTGGTCAGCCTCTTGACCGAGCCCGCGCCCAGCTGCACGGCGGTGTAGCCGTCAGTTTCAGCGGTGCGCAGACCGGTGACGGTATTCGGTTGGATCTCCACCACGGACACGGGCACCATCGTGCCGTCCTCTGCGAAGATCGAGGTCATGCCGACCTTGCGGCCGATTATTCCGATACTCATCTACATCTTGATCTCGATGTCGACACCCGCGGCGAGCGAGAGTCGCATCAATGCGTCGACGGTCTTGGCCGACGGGTCGAGGATGTCGATAAGG
>JBBQEC010000277.1:0-2998 GCA_038320305.1 Candidatus Limnocylindrales bacterium
ACTGGTCCATGCGGGGCCATTTCGCGGAGGGACGGCGCCGTCTCGAAGCCGCGCTCGCGGCCGACGATCGTCCGACGCCCGCACGCGCTAAGGCGCTCACCGGAGCGGCGGACCTGGCCCTCGACGACGGCAACTCCGCGACCGCACGGGCGCACGTCAACGAAGCACAGAGTCTGTATCGCCAGTTCGGGGACGCCTGGGGGATCGCCTATGGCGTCCTCTTGCTGGCCTCGGCTGAGACGAAGGATCAGGCGTGGGCCCGCGCCGCGATCGGCCTCGAAGAGAGCGTGCGACTTTTCCGTGAGCTGGGCGATCAGCATTTCACCCAAGAGGCGACGCGGCTGCTTGCGTGGATGTACACGGAACTCGGCGATCTGGACCGGTCGCGAATCATGCACGAGGCGAATCTGGACCTCGCGCAACGAACCGGGGACCGACACATGGAGGGACTCACACTTTCCATGCTCGCCAACAACGCGATGAACGGGGATCGGATCGCCGACGCGTTCGACAAGATTGAGCGTGCCTTGCGGTTGCATCGGGACATCGGCGACATCTACGGAATGGTGGTCGACATCCGGCGCCTGGCGCTCTTTCTCGCGATGGATGACAAGCCGGAGCCGGCTGCCATGCTGCTCGCAAGCGCGGAGGAGCTGCAGACCGAGAAGGTCGGCTTTCCGCCGCCAGAGTGGGTGCTAAGGATGGCCGAGCGCACGCTCGAGCGGATCCGAGCGACCCTGGACGACGCGACCGTGGCGGACGCCTCGGAGCGGGGCCGGCGGCTGACCCTCGACGAGGCTGTCGCGCTCGCCCTCGGTTCGGTTGAACCGGCATAACAGTCACTCTGCTGCGACTGTGCTAGTCGAGCGCATTGCGGATCTCGTCATGGTGATCGCGCAGCCATTTGCGCGCGATCGCGGCGCCGGGATGATGCTTGGCCACCAGCGTCCAAAAGCGCTTGCCGTGACCAGGCACACGCAGGTGGGCCAGCTCGTGTACGACGACGTAATCCAGCACATCGGGTGGCGCGAGGATCAAGCGCCACGAGAAGGACAGCGTGCCGTTGCGCGAGGCACTGCCCCACCGCGTCCGTTGGTCTCGAATCGTCAATCGCCGAACCTCGACGTCCATCTCGGGCGCGCGCGAGCCGATGCGTTCGATGATTGCCGCTCGGGCCGCGCGCCGCAACCGCCGCTCGAGCGCGGCACGTTCGGAGTCCGTGGCGGCGCGCACGATCTCGGACTGGCCATTGATGGTGAGCACCCGTCCGTAGGCGAGCGATGGACGCAGTGCGAGCACGCGCCGGCGTGCCTTGATCCGGGCAACGTGGTGCTCGACCCATGACGTGTGGCGTTCTATGAGTCCGGCAGCTTCGCGTTCCGGCGCGCGCATCGGCAACACGACCACGACCGACGCATCGTCCTGGATCGTTATCCGCGAGCGGCGTGCCCGGGCAGAGCGACGGACGATGAACTCGATGGTCGGCAGCCGCTCCGCGCTCACTCGCCGATGCTAGGCCGCGCGACGACATAAGACGCCGTCATCTAGCGATGGCCAGCTGGCCACGCGATAGGAGAAGCGAAATATTCGCCTACTCGCGCTGGTTGACTGCCCGGTGACCCGCCAGTGCAGGACACGCCAGCCTCGGACGCAGATCGGAAAGGCTCGGCTGCTAAACTGGCGCCTCGGGCACGGGGCGATAGCTCAGCTGGAAGAGCATCTGCATGGCATGCAGAAGGTCCGGGGTTCGAGCCCCCGTCGCTCCACCAAAC
Organism: Candidatus Limnocylindrales bacterium; assembly: GCA_038320305.1. Lineage (GTDB taxonomy): Bacteria > Chloroflexota > Limnocylindria > Limnocylindrales > CSP1-4 > JALYGJ01. The sequence continues at coordinate 1,773 of JBBQEC010000277.1, forward strand.
TCATGGGGTAACCTGCCGACAAATGGCATACGTGACGGATCAGATCGGCCGCTCGAGCGCCGACCTCGCACTTACCGGGGTCGCCGGCGCCTGAGCGCGCGCCGCGCGACCCAAGTCCAGATCCGTCCAGACCTTCCTTCTATCCCTGAGGGCCATGCCATGACCACGGAGAAATCGGCGCCTGATCGGCGCCAGCGATCAGCGGATCCCTACGAGCCAACGTCCTTCGAGCCGCGCTGGCAGCAGCGCTGGGAAGAGATCGGGCTGTACCGCACAAATCTGGACGACGATCCGCGGCCGCCCTTCTACCTGCTGACGATGTTTCCATACCCGTCGGGTGACCTGCATATCGGCCACTGGTACATCGTCACGCCCACAGATGCCATCAGCCGCTACAAGCGCATGAACGGCTGGAACGTGTTCTTTCCGATCGGCTTTGACGCGTTTGGCCTGCCCGCCGAGAACGCGGCGATCAAAAACAGTACGCACCCGCGCACCTGGACGTACAAGAACATCGACAACATGCGCCGCCAGTTCCGGACTATGGGTGCCACGTTCGACTGGGACAAGGAGTTGGTCACCTCCGACCCGTCCTTCTATCGCTGGAACCAGTGGTTCTTCCTGAAGTTCATGGAGAAGGGCCTGGCCTATCGCCAGATGGCGCCAGTCGACTGGTGTCCCAAGGATTTGGTCGTGCTGGCGCGCGAGCAGGTCCTGGGTACAAACCGCGTCTGCTGGCGCTGCGGAACACCGGTCATCAAGCGCGACCTGGAGCAGTGGTTCTTCCGGACCACGGCATACGCGGACGAGATGCTCTCGTACGAGGGGCTTGTCTATCCCGAGCCGATCAAGGTCATGCAGACCAACTGGATCGGACGTTCAGAGGGCGCGGAGATCGACTTCACTGTCGCGCCAGACGAACACCAACCTGGAGGTCAGCAGATCCGCGTCTTCACGACGCGCCCGGACACGCTGTTCGGGGCCACCTTCATGGTCCTGGCGCCGGAGCACCCTCTCGTCGACGAGCTGACCGCCCCCGATCGAAAATCGGAGGTTGAGGAATATCGCTTCAACGCCCGCCGAAAGTCGGAGATCGATCGGCTGTCGACAGATCGCGAGAAGACGGGCGTGGCCCTGGGTGCCAGCGCAATCAACCCGATCAACGGTGAGCAGGTCCCGGTCTGGATCGCTGACTATGTGCTGTTCGGCTACGGCACGGGCGCAAT
>JBBQEC010000278.1:0-2982 GCA_038320305.1 Candidatus Limnocylindrales bacterium
GTAGCCGGCTTCAGAATCTCCGCCGGGCTCTGCATCCTTCGTCTACACCGGTGATGCCGCACCAAGTGCCAGTTTGATCGACCTTGCGCAGGATGCCGATCTGCTGTTGGCCGAATCCTCTTTTGCCCAGAATGTGCCGCCTGAGGATCGCGGCGCCCTATCCAGTGCGATTGACGCCGGGCGTCAGGCTGACGCAGCGAAAGTTAGGTCGCTGGTGCTGACGCACCCCCGGCGAGGACCGCCTTCTTGTAACCCGGTCTGCGCGTAGCGTTTTTGCGGACGCCGTTCACCTGTCCCACGCCGGATTGACCCTGACAATTGGCGATGGACCGGGGACGTCTCTGGACGTCTAGAAGAGGCCGACCGTGTCGCCATCCTCGTTGATGTCGACCAGCTCGCCCGACGGATGCGAGGGAAGGCCGGGCATCATGAGCATCTCGCCGCAGTAGGCGGTCACGAAGCCGGCGCCGGCGTTGAGGCGGGCGTCGCGTATCGGGACCCGGAAGCCTGTCGGATGGCCTTTCAGTGCCGGGTCGTGGCTGAGCGATAGTGCCGTCTTGGCCATGCACACGGGCAGGTGGCCGTAGCCCAACCGCTCGAATTCGCGGAGCTGCTGGCGCGCCTCACCCGAGAAGTCGACGCCGTCCGCACCATAGACGCGGGTAGCGATTCGCTCGATGCGCTCCTCGAGCCCGGCGTCTTCGCGCGACAGAAAGCGGAAATCGGGCGCACCCTTTTTGGCGGCTGCCCAGACTGCCTCTGCGAGCTCCGTCGCGCCGGCACCACCTTCGACGAAGTGATTGCTGACAACAGCAGCATCCGCGCCAGCGGCAAGCGCCATGCGCTGAACAACCGCGATCTCCGAGGGCTTGTCCGTTGGGAAGGCATTGATCGCGACGACGGCCGGCAACCCGTAACCGCGCACGGTCTGGATGTGCTGGATCAGATTCGCGCAGCCGCGCTCGACGCCATCGGGATTCTCCTGCTCGAGCGCGGGATCTAGCGGCTTGCCTGCCACGACATGGCCGACGCCACCATGCATCTTCAGCGCGCGGATCGTGGCCACGATCACGGCCGCGCAGGGCCTGATGCCCGACAGGCGGCACTTGATGTCGATGAACTTCTGGAAACCCATATCGGCACCGAAACCGGCTTCGGTAACGACGGCATCGACCAGCTTCAGGGCTATCCGGTCAGCCACGACCGATGAGTTGCCGTGGGCGATGTTCGCGAATGGGCCGGCGTGAATGAAGGCGGGTCCGCCCTCGAGCGTCTGAACGAGGTTCGGCTTGATCGCCTCGCGCATCAAAACGGTCATCGCGCCCGCGACCTTGAGCTCTTCGAGCGTCACTGGTTCGCCCGAGTAGTTCTCGGCCACGATCACGCGACCCATCCGCTGACGCAGGTCCTGGAGGTCGCTGGCCAGCGCAAGGATGGCCATCACCTCAGACGCGGCGGTGATGTGCCATTCCGATTCACGGACGCCCGACTTTTCGCCGAGACCTATCTCGACGCGCCTCAGCGCACGATCGTTGACGTCGATGACTCGCGGCCAGCGGATGCTCTTGGGGTCGATGCCCAGCTCGTTGCCGCGGAACAGGTGGTTGTCCAAAAATGCCGCGCCCAGGTTGTGCGCCGCGGCGACCGCGTGGAGGTCGCCCGTGAAGTGGATGTTGATCTCCTCCATGGGCAGCACCTGGCTGAAACCACCGCCGGCAGCGCCACCCTTAAGGCCGAAGACAGGTCCCAGGCTGGGCTGTCTGATCGCAGCGACAGTCCTCACTCCGATGCGGTTGAGGCCCTGAGCGAGGCCAACCGTGGTGGTCGTCTTGCCCTCACCGAGCGGCGTCGGCGTGATTGCCGTGACGACGATCTCCTTGCCATCAGGCAGGTCGGCGCGCCGCTCGTACGCAAGCGGCGAGACCTTGGCCTTGTACGTGCCGTACAGCTCGATCTCGTCGTCGTTGAGGCCAAGGTCGCGCGCGATCTGCGCAATCGGACGAAGCGTTGCCTCGCGCGCGATCTCGAGGCTGGATTTCATTGGCTCGCTCCCGGCGGTTCGGGCGCAGCTATGCGGCGCGGCGCTTGCGCGCGTGCCCGGCCATGATCGGGTGACCGGTCTGTTGCCAGCGCGCGGCCCGAATGAGGTGTTCGAGCAGCACCGCGTTGGTTACGGGGCCGACTCCGCCCGGGACAGGGGTTATCGCCGCGGCCATCTTCAGGGCACTCTCGAATTCGACATCACCGACTATTCGGCCCCCGACGACATTGATACCAACGTCGACGACGAGCGCGCCGGGATGAAGCATGTTGCCCGTGACAAGTCCCGCCGCTCCCGCCGCCGTGACCACGATCTCGGCACGCGCGATCTCTGCCGCGAGATTGACGGTGCGGCGGTGGCAGACGGTCACGGTGCAATGCTCGCGCATGAGCAGCAGTTGGACCGGCTTGCCCACGACGTTGCTCCGCCCGATGACCACGGCACGTTTGCCCTCGAGCCGGTAGCCGTAAAACTTGGGGATCTCTACCGACGCTTCCGCGCACGCCGGCAGAAACCCTTCGTAGCCGAGAGCCATCAGGCCGGTGTTGAGCGGGTGGATCCCGTCGATGTCCTTGGCGGGCATGATCGTGTCGGTAAGGACGCTCAATGGGATGTGCCGCGGCAAAGGCTGCTGGACGATCACTCCGGCTACCGCTTGGTCTGCGTTCAGCTCCTCAAGAGTGCGCCTCAGATCATCCGCAGTGGCCGTCCCCGGCAGCTCGATGACGCGACTGGGGATGCCGACGCTCCGGCACGAACGCAGGATCTGCTGGACGTACACGCTCGAAGCGACCTGATGCCCGACCATCACTGCGCTGAGCTCCGGCGTAAAGCCGTAGCGGCCTTTGAAGGCACCAACCTGTTTCTTTACGCGTTGCTTGATCTGCGCCGCCAACGGCCGACCGTCCAGGATGCGTGCCGGCTCGTCGTAGCGCAGCACC
>JBBQEC010000279.1:0-2977 GCA_038320305.1 Candidatus Limnocylindrales bacterium
CCTCGATTCGGAGCGCGCTCGTCAGCCGTGCGTGGCCCGCCAGCCATGTGCCGGCAGCGATCGCCACAACGACGACCGCCAACAGGGCAACAATTACGAGGCCCAGCGTGAGCCAGTCCACGAACAGTGATACCCCCTGAGCGCCTACGAAGGCGGCGAGTCCCAGGCCCGGTTCAACCAGAAACGCTACGCCAACCCCGAGCAGAACTCCGGGGATGAGTGCCAGCAAGACTGGCGGCGCGTGTTCCACAGCCATCAGAGCCTGCGCCTGGCGGCTGGAGACGCCCAGCGTTCGCAGGTAGGCGAGGTCGCGCGTGCGGCCGGCGGCCGAGATGATCACGGCGCCCACGAGTGTGATCGCCAGGTACAGCACTGACACGGCCAGCGCGATGCCGAAGCCGTCGGCAACCGCGGACCCCAGGGGAGCACCGTGCAGCAGCCCGTAGGCATCCTGGCGCGACACGATCCGGACGGGTCTCGGCGCGTCGCCCACCGTCGCCGCAAGGGGTGCCGCGGCGTCGCTCGACGCCCGCAGCCACATGATTGTCGGCACCGACGAGGTGCCCGGAACGGCCCTGATCCAGTCGAGCGGCACGATCACGAAGCTCGCACTGGTTCCGTGCCCCGGGAAGGAGTCCTGTCGTTGAACGAGCCTGAAGGTCAGCGGCTGGCGCGCCACCACAATGGTGAACGTGTCACCAGGGTTGAGGCCGGCGACACTCGGCGGGAGCTGCGCGGACAGGATCGCCGGAATGGGGTTGGCCCCGGTCCCGACACCGATCGCAGGAGGCGCCGCGAGGAAGGCGCTTGGCCACGCCGGATCCGCCGCGGTGCCGGCAGTCACGGTCTCGTATGCGGCCACGTCAACCGCATCGAGATCTAAGGTCGTGCTCACGTTCGACGCGTTGACGAAGGCTGCAGTCGGGTCGACGACCCCCGGAGCCACAGCCTGGACCCCCGGAACGGTGGTCGGGTCAACCGACTGTGAAAGGCCTCCTGTCCCGATCTCTTCGAGTCGGTAGTCGGCGCCCACGTCAAGGTATGAGGCGGCGACCTGGCCGCGATCGATGCTCGACGCGATGACCAACGCAAAGGATCCGAAGGCGGCCGTCAGCAGCAGCACGAGGAGCGGCAGGTTGGATGTGGCTGGATGGCGTGCCACGGTCCGCAGACCGACGACCGGCACGAAATCACGACGACGTGCCGCGAGCCTGCCGAGGCCGCGGACGGGCAGCGGATAGAGGCGCAGGGCTACGATCCCCGCCGCCAGGCCGCTGAGCAGCGGCACGGCCGCCAGCAGCGGATCGAAGCGCACCGTGTCGCCGATTGGGCCGATCGTCAGCCCGCGCTGCTTGAGCAGGAAGATCGCGACCACGGCGATGCCGACGATCGACGCCTCAATCACCAGACGGCGCGGCGGGACCCGGAACACCGGCGGATCGTCGCGCCCGAGGTCAATGAGCGGGCGCCTGGCTGCCGACCATGTAGCCGTCACGAGGAGGATGGTGGCCGTGCCGGCGACGACGAGTGCCAGGATCGGCGTGAGCGGAGCATCACGCGCAGGCACGGCGTAAACGGCGAGCAGCAGTCCCACGAGCGTGGCACCACCCGCGAGGACGGCAGCCTCCACGAGCTGCGCCCCAAGCAACAGTTTGCCGGACGCGCCTCGGCTGCGGGCCAGCAGCAGGCTTGCCCTCCGACGCCGGACGAGAAGGATTGCGAGCATGGCGGTGGCCCCTCCCGCAAGGCCGAGCACGCCCAGGGCAGCGATGGACAGGACTGATTCCGACCGAGCGCGTTGGGCGGCAAAGCCGTCGACGATCCCGAGCAGGCCGCTGACAACTGTGACGCGGGTGAGCGCCACGTTGGACGCCGTGGCGGGCACGACACGGTTGTCCGTGGGCGCAACGGTGAGACCGAGGCGTTGCAGGTCCAGCTGCAGCGTTCCGACCTGATCGGCGTCGAGACGCTCAGGGTCGATCTGGAAGTGCCAGTCGTAATGGAACGCCGGCACACCGGCCGCCAAGCGCGGGTACGCCTCCGCCGGGACGTAGGCAGTCGCATAGATGGCCACGAGTCCCCCGGACCCGTATTTGTACGTGGGCTGGAGGAGGCCGTTGCCGGTCCACTCATCCGCGCTCGCGTCGAGCGGCTCGTAGAGGCCGACCACCTCGATCTCCGTGGGCCCGATCGCGAACGTCGACTTCGGCACCAGCGGATCGCTGCCGTCGAGATCAACGGTCAGGCGGTCACCTACATGGGCGCCGATCGCGTCCGCCTGCGTAGTCGAGAGCGCTGCCTCGAAGACGGTGGGCGGGCCCTGGTCGCCGGCATCACCCTGGTGCCCGACCTGAAACGAGCGCAGCGGCATCCCGCGATCGACGGGCCACCGGCCGGATACAAGCTTGCTTGCGTCGGTCAGGCCGTCCTGATAGCGGAGCGAGAGAACGTTTATGGATTGCGGGCTAACGAGACGGACCGACGTCACGCCTATGGACCTGTCGGAGATGAGGCGATCGATAGAGGCCGGAAACTCTGCTTCGCGCTGTCCTCCATACGACTTCACCGCCAATACACCGGCGTCATTGCCCGGCCCGATGGATCCGCTGGCACTCAGCCAAACGTCCCCCTTGCCCGGCGCTGCCGTCGCCAGGGCATAGCGGACCGCGTCATCGGTCACGCGGCTGAAGACCCGGGGTGCAGCCGAGAACAGGAAGCTCGTGGTCGCGACGAGAGCGAAGAGCAGGAGCACGATCGCGCCCTCGCCGCGGATCCGGCGCAGGAGCAGCGCGACTGCCGACACGGCCGTCACCTCAGGTCCTCCCCCAAGCGCAGGATGCTGCCAACGCCGATGCGGCGCAACGCCACGGAGAGGACAGCCACTGCAATACCAAGAGCGACCAGGACCACGAGGTCGAGGACGAGGATGCGGTCCCACGGCAGCTGCACCAGGACCGAAGGCACGGGGGCTGTCGCC
>JBBQEC010000280.1:0-2970 GCA_038320305.1 Candidatus Limnocylindrales bacterium
GCTGATCGCGACTCGCCTGGGTCTGATGGCGATCGGCGTCATCGCGATCGCGCTGGTCAGCACGGGTCCGCGGCACCTGGACCTCTTGCCTCATTTACACGCGCTGGACATGTGGGCGCAGTGGGACGCGCAGCACTACATCAACATCGCGGTCCGGGGCTATGACGCGCCTACTGCGCCCGAATCGAACGTCTCCTTCTTCCCGCTCTATCCGCTGCTCATCCGACTCGTGCTGGTTGCCGTGGGGCGAGTCGACACGCAAACAGGTGCCTTCGTCGGCTTTGTCATCTCGAACGTCGCGCTGTTCCTCGCGCTGCTGTACTTGTCTGCGCTCGTCGCGCGCGACTTCTCACTGTCACTGGCGCGCCGCACCGTCCTCTACGTCCTTGTCTTTCCCACGACCCTGTTCCTGTCCTCGGTCTATGCCGAGCCCGTGTTCCTTGCTGCGGCCGTGGCGTCGCTCTATCACGCTCGTAGCGGCGAGTGGGGCCGCAGCAGCGTTGCCGGCTTGTTGGCCGCGCTGACCCGGCCGTTCGGCGTCCTGCTCCTCATCCCGCTCGCCGTCGAGCTCTATCGACAACACACGCGCGCGCGTTCGTGGTTGGCTCTGATCGGCCCGCCGGCAGGTTTGGCTTTGTTTGTCGGTTACCTGTGGTGGCTGTTCGGCGATCCCCTCGCCTACTTCCAGGCGGGCACGACATGGGGCCGCGGATTTCACCTGCCGTGGGACGTGCTGCTCGGCTACGTCCACGGACCGTTACAGACGTTCGACTGGACCTACAGCTGGCTCGACCTGGTCTCGATGATCGCGATGGTCGCGATTCTTATCGCAGGCATCCGGCTCGTGCCGCCTTCCTACTCGAGCTACTCGGCAGCGGGTCTGATCTTCGCGATGTCGACCGGCGTGGCCTGGTTCTCAGCTTCACGTCATGCGCTGGCGCTCTTCCCGTTGCTCATCGTGCTCGCGCTGCTCGGCTGGCGTTATCGGGCCTTCAACTGGGTCTGGCTGGCGCTCTCGATATTCCTCGCGATCGCATTCATGGTCCGTGAAGCGGTCGGTTACTGGGTGACCTAGAGCCGAGACGATGCTCTGCTTCTGGCCTGGCGACCTCCCCACTGGTGGGACTATTCGGCTATGCGCCCTTGACAACCGCGCCGCTCTGCAGCGGGTCATGGCACACCTAACGTCGCTGCGTATCGCGGGATCGTTTAAGAGAGGCACCCCTGTGGACGCCAGCACGGGCGACACCGACACCACGCCAATAGCGCAACGTGACGACTCGACAGCCGACCTGCCGACCGATACGTCGCGCATGCTCTCCGACGCACGACGATGGAGCCAGCAGCTTGAGCGCATCGATGCCCTATCGCGGCAACTGAGCCGATCTCGCGATGTCCACTCGGTCGCGGAGGCCGTCGCCAGCCAGATCGCGTCGGTCATCGACTGGCACGGCCTGCGCTTCTTCGTTGTCGGCCGAGACGAGCAAACGCTCGAAGCCATCGTTCTGCGCAGCACGATGCCGCACTACGCTCGTGAGACTCCCGAGCTGTTGCGCATCCAGATCGGCAAGGGCCTCGCAGGTCACGTCGCCGCTTCGCGCATCGGCGAGATCGTGCCTGATGTCCGCCAGGATCCGCGCGGCGCAAAGATCCCGGGCACGGACGATGTCGATGAGTCGATGATCGTGGTGCCACTCGTCTACGAGGATCGCGTCCTCGGCGTGCTCCAACTCATTCGCCTGGGCCGCGAGGCCTTCGACGGCACTGACCTGCGCCTGGCCGAAATCGTCGCCGCGCAGGCGGCCGTGGCCCTCTCCAACGCGCGCCAGCTCGAGGAGCTCGAGCGCCGCGGCGCGGCGCTCGAGCGGCGACTGGCCAGCCAGCGCCAGCTGCTGGCAATCACCGAACGGCTAGTACGGACCCGTGACCAGAATCAGATCTTCGATGCAATCGCGGACACGCTCGCTGACGCCGTGCCCAACTGCACGCTCACTATCTACCTCGTCGATCGGGCGAACAACTGCCTCGTGCCGATGTTTGCGCGCGACGAGTACGCCGAGGCAATTTTGGCGACTCGGCCCGCGCTTGGCCAGGGGATCACAGGCGACGTGCTCAACAAGGGTGAGGCCGAGTGCATCAACAACACGGCCTCCGACCCGCGCGCTGTCGACGTGCCGGGCACGCCCCAGGACGAGGAAGAGGCTCTCATCGTCGCGCCGGTGCGCAGCCTCGAGGGCGTTATCGGGTCGCTCAACTTGTATCGGCGTGAGGGCACCTTCACCGAGGAGGACCTCGAGCTGGTCAAGCTCTTTGCCAACCACGTCGCGATCGCTCTCGAGAACGCGGCGACACACGAGCGGCTGATCAACGCCGCTCTGACCGATTCGCTGACTGGTCTGCCCAACCGCCGTCTCTTCGCCGATCGAGTGGAACACGCGCTCTCCCGACGCATCCGATCACGCGGCCGTACCGCCGTTCTGTTCCTCGACCTTGATCGTTTCAAGCTCGTCAACGACGGCCTTGGACACGCCGCCGGCGACGCCGTGCTCAAGGCCGTCGGCGATCGTCTGAGCGCAGGCATGCGTGCCAGCGACACCGTCGCGCGGCTTGGCGGCGACGAGTTCGGAATCCTGCTCGAGGACGTAACTAACATGCAGGAGGCGACCTCCACGGCACAGCGGGTCATTGCGTCTTTGTCGCTGCCGCTCGAGCTCGACGGGCGCGAGGTCTCCGTGCGGGCCAGCGTCGGACTCGCCATGGACCAGGTCGGCGGCGACATAACCGCCGACGAGTTGCTGCGCGACGCCGATACCGCGATGTACCGGGCCAAGTCAAACGGTCGTGGCGGCCTGGCCGTTTTCGAGCCATCGATGCTTGCCCACCAGCTGGCCCGCCTCGAGCTCGACGCCGAGCTGCGCCCGGCGGCCGAGCGCGGCGAGCTCTTTGTCGTCTACCAGCCCATCGTGGACC
>JBBQEC010000281.1:0-2924 GCA_038320305.1 Candidatus Limnocylindrales bacterium
TCGGAGGCGCATGGGTCTGTCGTGTTCGTCGGCTCGATCGTTGGGCCCGTGGAGGGCTCGCTGCGCTCGCCCGGCTACGCCGCGGCGAAATCGGGCCTCGAGGGCCTGGCTCGTTCGCTGGCCGTTGTTGGCGCGCCGGGCGGAGTGCGGGTGAACGTGGTCGAGCCCGGCGCGATCGATACTCCGCTTGACCCGCCGCGCTTCCCCGTCCACGACCGTCCCGATGTACCCCTTGGCCGGATGGGTACGGCCGATGAGGTCGCCGCGGCCATCTGCTTCCTGCTCAGTGACGACGCCAGCTACGTGACCGGCTCAGTTCTGCGTGTAGATGGAGGTCGGTCCGTACTCTCGCCGGGAACACCTATCGGCCGCTAGGCTGCGGGCACCATGCACTTCTATGGCGTGCCTGATGCATCGCTGCCGTTCTGAGCCAGCCTGCGGTAGGCCAAGCGTGCCTGCGGCATCCAACGCACCGGGCCAGGCACGGCCGAAGTCCAGGCTCTGACGGCGACGCTCATGGCGCGCGCCACACCCTCGTCCGTGCTCGTCCACTTGATGCCGAATTCGTCGCGCAAGCGTGGCGGGACGAGTGCCATTCCGGGCATGCCGAGCAGCGCGATCACAGATCGCGGCAAGACCGGCAGTGGCGGCTGGAGGATCAACGGCGCCAGTCGGCTCGCTGTCGGGTTTGGGTGGATCGGTCCGTCGTCGGCCAACATCCGCTCCCAGTAATCGGTCAGTGCCTGCCAATCGGCGGGGCTCTGCGACAGTGGAATACCTAGCCGTGTCCCGACCTGACGTGCCTCCTGCCAGAACTGCTCGCGCTCGCCATTCGTGAGCGGCCCGACCCAACGCGAGTACGCCTCGACGCTGGTCCTGATAAGCGTCACTTGGACCCAGAGGAGTAGCTCGGGGTCGAGGGCGCGATATCCCTCGCCACGAACGCCGGCATGGACGGAGTTGAGCCTGCGCACGGCAGCCTCTGCCCGACGGCCGTCGCCAAAGACGAGATCCATCGTCGTCACCAGCGTGCCGCGCAGCCTGGAGATCGGATCTTGCTCGAACGTCGAGTGCTCCGCGACCCCCGCGGCAACGAGCGGATGGGCGATTTGGAGCAGCAGCGCGGCCGGACCCGCGCCGAGCAGGACGGCCTCGCGGTTGATGCGCCACATCATCGAACTTGGCCCGTAGAAGCCCAGCAGCGAATCGGGGTGCGCGCGTTCGATCACACTGTCAATCGTGGCCTTCGATCTGATTGTTCGCAACGGCACGCTCGTCTCGAGCTCTGGCCGCGCTGTGCAGGACATCGCAATCATGGATGGGCGGGTTGCCGCGGTTGCGCCGCGTGTCGCAGAAACGGGAACTGACGAGATCGACGCAACCGGGCTGTTCGTGCTGCCGGGAGTCATCGACGGCCACGTTCACTTCCGCGAGCCAGGCATGGAGCACGAGGAAACTTGGGTGACGGGCAGCCGCGCCGCGGTCATGGGCGGCGTGACGATGGTGCTGGATATGCCCAACACGGTGCCACCCACTGACACGGTCGACCGAGCACGCGCCAAGCTCGCCGTCGCCGCCAACTCAGCGCTGTGCGACTTCGCGATCTTCGGACTTGTAAGCGAGTCGCTCGACAACCTGGCTGAGCTCGCGCAATCGGGTCTGGCGGTCGGCCTCAAAGTGTTCATGGGCCCGACGACGGGTAATTTTTGTGCTCCCAACGACGACCGACTGCTACGGGCGCTTGAGATCGGGCGCGACGCGAACCTGCGAGTGGCGTTCCACGCCGAGGACCGGATGATCATCGAAAGAGCCGAGGCCGCGTTGCGCGCCGGCGGCCGGAAGGACGCGCTGGCGCACCTGGAGTCACGTCCGGCCACGGCCGAGGTTGCGGCCATCGATCGCGCGGGCAGGTTGCTTCTCGAAACAGGCGCGCGCGGCCACATCCTGCATTTGTCGAGCGCCGCCGGTCTCACGGCCATAGAGCGATGGCGCGAGGCAGGCGTGGACCTGACGTGCGAGGCGACACCGCATCACCTTTTCCTTGAGGCCGATGTTTACGCAAGGGCCGGTGGCGTGGCACGCGTCAATCCGCCGATTCGGGGTGGTGACGATGCTGCCGAATTGCGCGCGGCTTTGGCCGACGGCCGTATCGACATGGTCGCAACCGACCACGCTCCGCATTTGGCCGCGGACAAGCTGCTCGACAACATCTGGGATGTGCCTTCGGGCTTCGCCGGCACGGAGACGATGCTGCCGTTGCTGTTGACGCGCGGCGTCACCAATGGTTGGCTCTCGCTTGAGCGCCTCGTTCAGGTGACGTCGGAAGCTCCGGCTCGGGTCTGGGGACTGGCTCCGGCCAAGGGCACCCTGGACACAGGCGCTGATGCCGATTTGACGCTGATCGACCTGAGCAGGCGTGGCGTAACAGCCGCGAGCGAGCTCCACGGCCTCAACAACCTGTCACCGTTCGACGGCCTCGCTACGCTCGGAGCACCCGTCGCGACCATCGTCCACGGCAAACAAATGATGAATTCGATCAAGGCGCCGCCGGTAAGCCCGGTCCACGATTAGGCCATGGCCACGAACTCGGTCGACATCGACACCTTCGCCAGCTTCGTCGAGGCGGTTGCGCGCAACCTCGGCGACGGTGATGGCGTGGTGCGCTCGGAAGGGTTCGCGGCGCAGGCGTTCCTCTCCCGCTCGCATTTCGATCGCGTCATTCGGGCAACAGCAGGCGAGCCGCCACAAAGCTTCCAGCGACGCGTGCTGCTCGAACGCGCTGCATACCAGCTGGCGACCACTCCCACAGGCATCCTCGAGATCGCGCTCGAGGCGGGTTACTCATCGCACGAGGCGTTCGTGCGCGCGTTTCGACGTGCGTATGGCGTCAACCCGTCGGACTGGCGCGGCTCACCCAAGCAGAT
>JBBQEC010000282.1:0-2898 GCA_038320305.1 Candidatus Limnocylindrales bacterium
GTTCATGGCGGCCAAGCTGTGCGAGACCGACATCGACCTTGACGTCAACGGCGACGGCAAGAAGTCGGCCGACACCTGCCTGGACGTCAGCATGACCGGCGTCTCGCCGATCGCTGAGGGCGCAGTCTCGCTGACGCAGACGGCTCCTGCCGGCACGCGCTTCGGCACCATCCACACCACCCCTGCCAGCACCGACGAGAAGGCAGTGGTCAGCGCGAGCAACGGCAAGATCGAGCTCGACACCAGCAAGGACACGCAGGTTGACAGCCCGCCACTGCCGCTGGCCGAGTACAACGACGACGTCGTCGTGGTCCACGTCTACAACTTCCAGAACCCGGCCGGCATGTCCGACACGTCGATGGCGCAGCCGTCGCCGGCGAACAACCTGCCACTGCTCCTCGCTGGATTCGCAGCGTTGATCGCGGCCGGTGGCGCAGCCTTCGTTATGGCTCGCCGTCGTAGCTAGCTCTCAACCCACGCTCCGTAGCACTCGAGGCCCGGGATCCGTCCCGGGCCTCGTTTCATGTGCCGAGCGATTGAACTAGGGGGATGGAGCGGGAGACGGGATTCGAACCCGCGACATTCTGCTTGGGAAGCAGACACTCTGCCAACTGAGTTACTCCCGCCCAAGGAGTGTCGCAATGATAGCCGCAGCCTCGGAACGGTCACAACCGGCTGAGCCGACACAACCCGTTGGAACGCGGCTGCCGTTGACAACGGCAACCACAAACGTTGACGCGAGGACCCGCCTGCAATAGCGTGCGCTTGTCTGATCCTCGCCCACCACCGGAGGAACCGTGGAGTGCCCCGCACACGTCGTCTCGTTGGGACCATGACCCTGGTCGTCGCCCTGATCGCAAGCCCCATGGCCGCGATCGCCAAGCAGCCCGCCAACAGCGGCTCGACGGCCATCGGTCAGGTCTTCTTCCCGAACCCGGTCGCCCAGCTTCAGGACCAGTCGCTGACCGATATGAAGGACGCCGACTACGCGGCCCTGCAGCCGGCGTACAAGAGCGTGACGCTCACCAATCTCGATGGGAGCGGCTACTTGCATGGCGCCTGGGCATCTGTCGTCAGCGAGACGGGCGCGCCGGCCTTCTCGACGAATGGGCACTACGTCTACACCCGTCATGACGACCGATTCGAGCAGGTGATGGCCTACTACTGGGTCACTCGCGCGCAGCTCTATCTGCAGTCGCTCGGCTTCAACGGCGTGAAGTACCGCGGCATCAACATGGATCCGCAGCACGTCCGCATCAACCAGCTCGGCTACGACAACTCCTTCGCGACCGATCATCCGAAGGATGAGATGCGCTTCGGCAAGGGTGGCGTGGACGACGCCGAGGATGCCGAGGTGATCCTGCACGAGTACGGGCACCAGATCCACTTCAGCCAGTCGGCGACCTTCTTCGGCTCGGAGGAGGCGGGCGCCATCAGCGAGGGCTTCGGCGACTACTGGGCGGCCGATGTCACGAACCTGTTCGCGCCGACCCTCGACCCCGAGTGCGTCGCCGATTGGGACTCCGTTTCCTACACCCGGCTGACCACCGCGCACCCGGTCCACTGCCTGCGCCGGCTTGACGCGCCGAAGCTGTATCCGGACGACCTCGTCGGCGAAGTGCACCGCGACGGGGAGATCTGGTCGCATGCGCTATGGGACATCCGGACTGCAGTCGGCGCCACCAAGGCCGATACCTCGATGCTGCGGGCCCAGTTCGACTGGTCCGGCACGACGATGCCCGCCCTCGCCCAGCGCATCGTGGCTGCCGCACGCGCGACGTACGACAACGCGACGGCGAACGCGGTGCAGGCGGCCTTCGAGGGTCGCGGAATCCTGTAGGCCCGGGTTACGAGTCGGTCAGCAGCCGCCGGTACGAGTCGTAGCGATACGGAGAGATTTTGCCCTCGTCGACGCCGCCGCGCACCGCGCAGCGTGGCTCGTCGAGGTGGGCGCAGTCATTGAAGGCGCAGTTGCCCAGGTATGGCCGGAACTCCGGGAAGCACCACGGCAGCTCGTCGGGCTCGATCTTCCACAGGGCCAGCTCGCGCAGGCCGGGCGTGTCGGCGACGTAGCCGCCACGCGGCCCGTCGAGCGGGTGCAGCTCGGCGACCGTCGTGGTGTGACGTCCTTTGTGCAGCGCCCGGCTGACCTCACCGGTCGCGATCCGCAGGCCCGGTTGGAGCACGTTGAGCAGCGTCGACTTCCCCACGCCCGACGGTCCGCTGACGATGCTGACGCGTCCGGCCAGCCCTTCACGCAGGCCCTCGATGCCGATCTTCTCCTTTGCGCTGACGTAGGCGACCGGGTAACCGATGCGCTCGTATCGGTCGAAGAGTCCGCGCGCCTCGTCCTCGCCGCACAGGTCCACCTTATTGACCACGATCGTGGCGGCGACCTCGTTCGACTCGGCGGCGACCAGGAAGCGGTCGACCAGGCGCGGGTTCGGCATCGGATCGGCGCAGGCGAAGACAATTACGATCTGGTCGAGGTTAGCGACCATGACGTCTTCCTTGGCCGTCCCACCGCCGCCGGGCTGCAGGCGGCTGAACTTCGAGCGGCGCGGCTCGATGGTCTCAATGACGCCGGTCGTATCGGTCAGGCGGGTGAGGCGGACGCGGTCGCCGATGACCACCAGGTCGGTGTCGTGTCGTCCGCGCTTGGCACGGCCGCGCAGCTGGCATTCGATCATGCCTTCATCTGTTTCGACTGAATAGAAGCCGCTTCGGGCACGCAGGACGGTGCCGTCGAGCAGCGGGGGAGCTGAGATCAAGGGTGCATCTCCACTGAGTCGGTCGGTTGGCGTGGAGCGCGCCCGAGTGCGAGGCCGGGACGTCGAAGCGTCGGTCAGAAGCCGAGCCGTGCCTCGTGCAGGCGAGCGCGCGAGATCGAGAGGACAG
>JBBQEC010000283.1:0-2887 GCA_038320305.1 Candidatus Limnocylindrales bacterium
CCGAGGACGGCTCTGAACTCCTCCAGCACTCGTCGATTTGCGTGCGTCCCTGATACGACAATCAGTAGCCGTGCTGCCCCAATGTCGCGCTACTTCAACTGGGCCGCGCGGAGCATGGCCTGCAGATCCATCAATCGAGTGACGATCTCGACGGCAATCGCACAAGTCCCGTTGAGCACCACGTCGATGGCGCGCAGATCGCCGACGATCGGCATCGGAACGTCCAGACGCACGCGCCACAACGTTCCGATGCGCGCAAGAAACTTGGCGATGTATCGAGCTTGGGCAACATCTCGCAATCCACCGCCGATCGGGTAGAGCTTGATCGACGGCTTAAGGCCGACGGTCGCGGCGTGCCTGACCAGGTAGTCAACCCCTACATCGACTTCAGTGCCCAATTCGACCCGCGAAATTCGATTCCGGGAAACCGACAACGCGGCGGCAACGACCGCCTGTGTTGTGCCTCGCGCCAAGCGAGCGTGACGAAGCTCCGAACCTATCGTCGTTCGGAGCTGGACGGCGAGCCGGGGCGCCTCATTCAGCGCGCGGGTTCGTCCGGGCATGGGGGAATGGTGGCGCGCGGGAGTTAGCGCCGAGTTATTCGGCACATGGCGCCCAGTTATCAGTGGCGGACCGAGGCCGAATAATTGCGCATCGCGTGTTCACAACTTGCGCACAAGTGAACGCCAATCTGACAAACACACAAGGCCGCGAGATACGCGGTGCAGAGCAAAGGAGCACATTCAAAGTGCGCAGTTTTCCCTGGGCAATCGGTGCGCTATTGGTCGTCTTGATCGCGGGTGGAGTCGGCTTTTTCCTGGGCGTCGGTACCAACGTGGCGACCGTGGCGCCCGTTGCCGGCACGCCGGTCGTCTACGGCTGGCATTTCTTCGGCTTCCCGTTCTTCGGGTTCTTCTTCTTCCTGCTGTTCATCTTCCTGATCCTGGCCGTCCTTCGGCGGGTCGTCGGGGGCGGACACAGGGATCGCGGATGGTATGGAGCCGGCCACGGTCACTACGGCACCGGCACACCTGGTGGCCGACCGAATTGGGACAGCAAGGACATCCCGCCGATGGCCGACGACATGCTCGAGCGCTGGCACAGCCGAGCGCATGGCACGCCCGAGCCGAGCGCCTCGTCCGCACCGCCCAGTCCGCCACAGCAAGGCCCAACCAACCCAACCAGCCCCTCCGCCTGACATAGGCGCCGGTACGATGGCCGGCGTGCCAAAGGTTCTCGTGGTCGACGACGCACCGGGCATCGTGCGTCTGACGCGCGATTTCCTCGAGCACGCCGGCTTTGCCGTTGTCGTCGCTCATGACGGGAACGAGGCGCTACGGGTCGCGCGTCAGGAGCGACCGGACTTGATCGTGCTCGACCTGGGCTTGCCCGGCAAGGACGGCCTCGATGTCACGCGCGAGCTGCGGCGCGACGCGCAGACTTCGCAGGTGCCGATCGTGATGCTCACGGCGCGTACGGATGAGGCGGACAAGATCGTGGGCCTTGAGCTCGGCGCCGACGACTACCTGACCAAGCCGTTCAGTGGCAAGGAGCTGGTCGCGAGGGTGCGGGCAGTCCTGCGCCGGAGCCAGGCGACTGAGCACGCGGAGGCGGTCGCGATCGGTGAGTTGGAGATCGACGTGCCACGCATGCGTGTCACGCTGGCAGGTCACGGGATAGACCTGACCGCGACCGAGTTTCAGCTGCTGCTGTCCATGGCCCGTCAACCCGGTCGAGTTTTCACGCGCAGCCAACTGCTGGACGCGATCCACGGCGAAGCTTTCGACGCTTACGAGCGCGCCATCGACGCCCACATCAAAAACATCCGACGCAAGCTCGAGCCCGACCCACATGCGCCGCGCTATATCCAGACAGTTTTCGGCGTGGGCTACCGACTGGCTGAGCAGCCATGAGGGAATCCAGGCCAGGTGCCCCGCACCGCAAGCCGCCGTGGTGGCCGGAGGGCGAGCAATGGCCTCCGATCAACTGGAACGGCGCCCGTGGCCGCGGGCCGTGGCGTCATCGTGGCGGTCCACCTTTCTTCTTCCGCTTCGGCTGCGCCATCTTGGTGCTCGCACTGTTGGTGGTTGTTGCGCTGAGCGCGCTGGTGTGGGTGGTCGGGTCCGTGCTCGGTCGGATCACATCACCGACGGGCGGCAACGTTTTGCTGATCGGGCTGGTCATCGGCGCCACCGTCGCCGCGTTCCTCGCCTTCCGTCGAATTCGACGGATGAGCGCGCCGCTCGACGAGCTCTCTGACGCGGCCGAACGGATCGAGCGCGGCGACTACTCTGCGCGCGTCTCCGTCATCGGTCCAGCGCGCATGCGCTCGCTCGCGCGCGCGTTCAACGACATGAGTGCGCGACTCGCCACTGTTGATGAGGGCCGCAGGGCATTTTTGGCCGATGCCGCGCACGAGCTGCGCACGCCGCTGTCGATCATCTCCGGTCAGCTCGAGGCGATCGAGGAGGGCCTGTATCCGGCGGACGTGGAGCATCTTGCGCCGATCCACGAGCAGCTGAATTTGCTCGAGCAGCTCATCGAGGATCTGCGCACAGTGGCGCTGGCGGAGACCGGCGCGCTGGCCTTGAACGTGCAGCCTATGGAGATCGGACCTTCGATCGACCACGCGGTGGCCGCCTTCGCAGCCCAGGCCACCTCCGGTGAAGTCACGTTGACGGCCGACTACCCGCCAAAACTCCCGAAAGCCATAGCCGACGAACAGCGCGTTGGACAGGTGCTCACGAATCTGCTGTCGAACGCGTTTCGCCATACGCCGCCCGGAGGCCACGTGACCGTAACGGCACGTCGTCCCCAGGACGATCGCGTCATCGAGGTGAGCGTGCGCGACGATGGTCCAGGGATCGCGCCGGAGCTGCTGCCCCAC
>JBBQEC010000284.1:0-2882 GCA_038320305.1 Candidatus Limnocylindrales bacterium
TGTCGCCTGACGCCGGATCTGGTCTACGACCAGATGATCGCCGCCGGCGTCGCGCGCAAGCTCGTCTTCTCGTGGCTGGGCAACCCGGGCGTGGGCAGTCTGCATGCGGTGCGTCGGGCGTGCGAAGCCTCTCCGCCGCAGCTGGAGCTCGACGAGTACTCGCACTTCGGCATGGTCTGCCGCTATACCGCCGGCGCGATGAGCCTGCCCTTCTTCCCGCTGCGCTCGTATGAGGGCACCGATCTGCCGAAGGCCAACCCGCTCATTCGCCCGATCAAGTCGCCCTATTCGGACGAACAGCTGTACGCCGTCCCGGCGCTCAAGCCCGATGTGACGATCATTCACGCGCAACGCGCCGACGCAGCCGGCGACACACAGGTGTGGGGCTTGCTCGGTTGCCAGAAGGAAGCGGCGTTCGCCGCGGATCGGGTGATCGTCGTCGTCGAGGAACTCGTCGACGAGAGCGTCATTCGCGCCGACCCCAACCGGACCATCTTGCCGGGCCTTGTCGTTGACGCGGTCGTTGTAGAGCCATTTGGCGCGCACCCGTCATATGCCCAGGGCTACTACGACCGCGACAACCAGTTCTACCTTGATTGGGACGTCATCTCGCGCGACGCCGACTCACTGCGGGGATGGCTCGATGACTGGGTTTTCGGGGTCGCCGAGCGAGCGGAGTATGTCGCCAAGATGGGCGAGGAGCGCATCCTCGGCCTGCGGCCGACGCCTGCGCCGTCCGGCTCGGTCGATTACGGCGAATACCGCTAAATAACGACCAAGAAATCGCGCATTTCGCGCGTAGTATCCGGTCAGCTCGGGCCGTTTTTGTGCTGCGTCAATCGCGGCGACGAACGGTCGGGCAACAGGAGGGGTTCGATGCTCGCGGTCGTCACTTCTCGTCTTGGTCGCGTCACAGGCAGGGCGGGCCGAGTCTTGTGCGCAGCGGTCGGCGCAGGAGTTCTGATCGGTGTGCTCGCGACCCCGGCATTTGGCGCGAACCGGCCGCTGAGCCTGAGCATCCTGCTCGGCGACTCTTGCGTGGACGGCTTGGCCAAACCGAACACGGTCATTAAATTCACGATCGAGGACGCGTCGGGATCCCTGAAGGGCCGCGACGCCCTGATGACCCAGGGCGACGGCTCATGGTACGGATGCGTGGATTTCTTCTCGGATGGCTTGACAACGGGCGATCACATCAAGGTCGTCGACTACGACACGCACCAGCAACTGAGCTACACGATTCCGCGCATTACGCTCGCCGTGGACCGCGTCAGCAACGTCGTCTCTGGCAAGGCACCAGCGGGCATGCGACTGGCGTTGGAGGCAGCGGATTTCAACACGCCGCTCTTCGGCAAGGATCCGTACGACATCGTGAAGCATGTGACGGCCAATGGCGGCGGCACGTACAGCCACGATTTCGACACTGACGGCATCGACCTGATGGCCGCTGCTCAGCTCGAGCTGCGCGCGTCAGCGCAGGGCGGCGCCATCTCGCTGAGGCGCGATCTGACCGTGCCGGGGCTGTTCGTAGTCATCAACCAGGCCGAGTTCGGCGGCTATCTGCGGCCCTATTTCCCCATCGGCATCACCCTCAAGGTGGGCGGCTCGAAGGTGGCCACGGGCAACGCCGTTGGCGACAGCAGTGGCCAGTTTGATGGTCGCGTCATCGATGCCGATGGTGAGCTCTATCGCGTCGTGGGCGGCGAATGGCTCAAGGCGCCCGCGTTGGGCATCGCGTGGACCGTCCCGAACATCAACGGCGCGGCCAGCCGGCACACAAATGTCCTCACCGGAACGTGCTTCGCGCACGAGCCGTGGGTCGTCATCGCCGGTTACTTTGGCTATGCCAACGGAATGACCAACGGCAGCGGCGCGTTCAGCGTGGACCTGTCGGATCAAGGTGGCATCGCCAAAGGGGATCAAGTCGTGATCGGTTGCTTCACCAAGGCGGGCGACGTGGTCGAGGAAGAACTCGTCGTCCAGTAACCCGGTGCGCACGCGGGCATGTGCGGCACCTGCCCTGCATAACTACCCAATGATGGTATGTTATGCACATGTTCAGCGAGCGCACCCAGGTTCTGCTGTCGAAGCGGCAACTTGCGGCGGTCAAGCGCCGGGCAAAGCGCGACCAGAAATCAGTCGGGGCGGTGATTCGTGACGCAGTCGACGCCTACGTCGAAACGCCCGGCCAGGTCGAGCGCCAAGCGGCTTTCGAGCGGCTGATTGCCATCAATGCCCCCGTCGATGATTGGCCGGTGATGAAGGAGCAGATCCTCCGCAGCCAGCTTGGCGACGACTTCAATCCCGATGATTTCAAATGACTGCGTTCCTCGACGCCGCCGTTTTCATGTATGCAGCGGGTGGTCAACACCCTCTCAAAGCGCCATGCGCCGTGATACTCGGCCGCGCAACCGCCGGTTCACTCGACGCAACGACCTCGGCTGAAGTGATTCAGGAGATCATCCATCGCTACAGGTCCATTGGACGCGACGAGATTGGGATCAAGATCGCCAACGAGACCCTGAACCTCTTTCGCCCGGTGCTGTCGATCAGCGACTCGACGGTGCGTCGATTGCCCGATCTGGCTAGACGCTATTCAGGCCTTCAGGCGCGTGACCTGGTGCATGTTGCGACCTGCCTGGAAGAAGGCATCACCACGATCATCAGTCCAGATCGCGGCTTCGATTCGGTCTCCGAGTTGGTGCGCCTCGATCCGTCCCAGGCTGCGGTCGGATGAGCGGCGAGACGTGGCCTACGGATTGGCGACGAACGACTTTTCCGAGTCCGAGATGATGATCGTGGCCGCGGCACGGGAGCTGGCGGGCACGAGGGTCTGCTTCGTCGGCGTGGGCCTGCCCAACATTGCCGTCAACCTGGCCAAG
>JBBQEC010000285.1:0-2880 GCA_038320305.1 Candidatus Limnocylindrales bacterium
AAGTGCTTGAGGCGGTTCACACGGCAGGCGCGCTGGCCTACATGGACGGCGCGAACATGAACGCGATCCTGGGCAAATTCACGCCCGGCCAGGCCGGCTTCGATGTCATGCACTTCAACACGCACAAGACCTTCTCCACGCCACATGGCGGGGGAGGGCCGGGTGCCGGTCCAGTCGCGGTCGGTGACAGGCTCGTGCCATTCCTGCCCTGGCCGCGTGTCATTCGCGAGGGCGACGCATTCAGGCTCGAATCCGCCGCCGAGCGCCCTGCTTCGATCGGACGCGTGCGCTCATATCAGGGCAGCGTCGGCGTCCTCGTTCGCGCCTATGCATATCTATTGGCGCACGGCGGCCCGGGCCTGGTCGAAGTCAGTGAGGATGCGGTCCTCAGCGCCAACTACCTCCGAGGACGCCTCGCGAACACATTCGAGATGCCCTTCGAGCAGGTCAGCAAGCACGAGTTCGTGGCCAGTGCGTCGAACATCAAGAAGCGCACCGGCGTCCGCATGCTCGACATCGCCAAGCGGCTGATCGACTACGGCTTCCATCCGCCTACGATCTACTTCCCGCTGACGGTCGACGAATGCATGCTCGTCGAGCCGACGGAGACGGAGTCAGTCGAGACTTTGGATGCGTTCGCCGAGGCCCTCATCGCCATCGTCAACGAGGCGGACAGTGATCCGCAGTTGCTCCACGACGCCCCCCATGCCTCACCAGTCAGGCGCCTTGATGAGGCGTCGGCGGCCCGCCAACCGGATCTGCGCTGGCGCCCGATGACGGGTGGGGAACCGGTCTGCCCGCAGTAGTTGCGCCGCCAAATGTTCACGAATCGTTATACATCAGGCGCTTGACAGGCCGCGAAATAGGGGCTGGCGTCACCTGTCGATCGTGCTAACCTCCATTAATGGTCGCGATCAGACGCCCCGGCGGTACAGCCGACGTAGTCGAAGCGCCCTTGGGCGAAGAGCACGAGGAGACGACTACAGGTCGTTCGCTGCGTCAGATCGTCTGGGCTCGCGTGCGGCGCGACAGGGTGGCGATGATCTCGCTCAGCCTGCTTTCGTTCATGTACATCGTGGCCATCGTTGGCCCATTCCTACTGACGGCGGCTGGCATCAGCCCTTATGACCTTGACCGCAGCGCAATCAGCAACCTTGCGGGCGCGCCGAAGCTGGCCTGGGGCGGTATCAGCCTCGCCCACCCGCTCGGCGTCGAGTGGGGCACCGGTCGTGACATCATGGCCCAGCTCATCTTTGGCCTGCGCATCTCGCTCTTGGTGGCCACCACCGCGACCATTTTGACGGTCAGCATCGGCACCGTCGTCGGCATCGTTGCCGGCTACATCGGTGGCTGGACCGACATGATCATCGGTCGGATCATGGATCTCGTCCTGGCGTTCCCGTTCCTGCTGATCGTGCTCGCCTTGTCCGGCGTGATGACCCAGCGCCTCACGGACCTCGGCGTGCCGGCGGGCAATCCGTCTCGGATCGCCTACCTGATCTTGGTCATCAGCATTTTCGGCTGGCCCTACCTGGCGCGCATCGTGCGCGGCCAGGTCCTCAGCCTGCGCGAGCGCGAGTTCGTCGAGGCGGCCGTGGCCATGGGTTCGGGCAAGCGCCGCATCCTGTTCACGGAGATGCTGCCCAATCTTTGGGCGCCCATCATCGTCTACACCACGCTCACTCTTCCGGCCTACATCGGCCTCGAGGCGGCACTCTCATTCCTCGGCGTCGGCATCCTCCCGCCGGACGTCACCTTCGGAGCGATGCTGTCCAATTCGGTGCGCTACTTCCAGGTCGTGCCCACGTACCTGTTCATCCCGGGTATCACCCTGGTGATCATCGTCGTGTCGTTCAACCTGCTCGGCGACGCGCTGCGCGATGCGCTCGACCCGCGGGGCACACACTGAGTCGCTCGCAGGATTTGCGGAGGTTTTTGGTAGACCTTTCTTAGCGTGGCGCCATGCCACGCGGCGGGGTATGTATGATCAAGAGGCATTTTGGGCCGGGGGCTTCCCGTGTCCAAGTTGTTGGAGGAGGAACCAAATGGTGAAAGCCCAGGCACGATGGTTGCGTGCCATGGCGTACGGCGCGACGGCTGTGCTTGTGATCTCTGCCTGCTCGACAGGCACGAGCACGCCGGCGCCCGCGACGTCCGCACGCGCTACGACGGCCCCGACGACGGCCGTGACTACGGCCCCCGGGTCCGAAGCGCCCGTGAGTCACGCGCCGACGACGCCCGGCGCGTCCGGAGCGCTCCCGACTGAGGCGCTCCCGACTGAGGCGCCGCCGAGTGGACCTGCGACGGAGGCGCCCCCATCGGGAGCGCAGCCGACCACAGGTGGCACGCTGTACCTGTTGATGTCGACCACCGCAGCCAACGGTGGCGTCAGCTTCCAGGACATGGACCCGCAGCGCATCTACACAGGCGAAGATCTCGCCTTCTTCAGCGCCACGATGTTCGTGTCGCTGACTTCGTACCAGTACGCGACTGATCCGGTCACGGCCAACTCGCTTCAGCCAGACGGAGCAACCGATATCGGTACTCCCAACGCTGACGGCACCGAGTGGAGCTTCACGTTGCGTGATGGCTTGACCTGGCAGGACGGAACACCCGTCAATTGCGAGGACTTCAAGTACGGCGCGTCGCGCACGTTCGCGACCGACCTGATCACAAACGGCCCGACCTATGCCATTCAGTACCTGGACATCCCGACCGTGGATGGCTACGCCGCGGATGCCGATGGCAAACCCGCCGCGACAAATACTTCGGCCTACGGCGGCCCGTACAGCGACAATCTCTCGATTTTCTCGGACAAGGGACTGTCGAAGCCCGTCGCGAATGACAAGGCTGCTTTCGATGCCGCCGTGTCATGTGCTG
>JBBQEC010000286.1:0-2851 GCA_038320305.1 Candidatus Limnocylindrales bacterium
GAGCATGGACGCGTGTCGCTCATGAAATTCTTGAACGAAACAAGGGGTCAGCTGTCGCGTCAGCCGGCCGTCGATGTTGGCGACGAGGCTGTTGCCCGAGATGGTCAGGACGGCAACGGCAGCGACCGCATAGATGACCGCAACAACGACGGTCGTGACCGCCGCGACGCGGAGGGGCAGATGACGGAATCCGGTTCCGCGAGTTTGGGTCACGTGCCGGCCAATCGGTACCCCGCGCCGCGCACGGTCACGATCTCAGTGCCGGTTCCCGCGAGCTTGGCGCGCAGGCGCGCCATGCGCACGTCAATGGCGTTCGAGCCAACCGGTGTGGTCTCGTCCTGCCAAGCGTGCTGAGCGATCTGACGTCTATCGACCACCGCTGGAGCTCGGAGCATCAACAGCTCCAGAATTCGAAACTCCGTGCTGGTCAGGTGAACTTCGACGCCGGCGGCGGCAACGGCGTGCGTTTGCTGGTCAAGGCTCAGGTCGCCGCGCCGCACAACTCGTCCGTCCGTGCTCGCGGGCCGACGCTGCAGAGCGCGGACGCGCGCGACAAGCTCGCCGAAATCGAAGGGCTTGACGAGATAGTCGTCCGCGCCGGCATCGAGACCGGCGACGCGATCAGTGGTGGCGTCGCGCGCCGTGAGCATCAGGATCGCGCAGCTCAGCTTTCGCGTTCGTATATGGCGAACTACGTCGATTCCGCTCATTCCCGGCAATCGCCAGTCGACAAGGGCTACCGCGTACTCGTTATAGCAGAGCATGTCGATGGCGCCCTCCGCCGATCCGGCCGTGTCGACGACGTAGCCCTGGGCCGCGAGGCCGCGTTCGAGGACCGAGCGGAGCTTGGGTTCGTCTTCGATTACCAGGAGACGCACGCGTTTTCGCTCCAGCGGACAGCTGCTTGGAAGTAGGCACTCGAGTGTAGGACGGCAACCTGACCGTTCCATGACTGTAGGGAACGCGGGAGTCCACTCACCACGAGCTATTCGCCTGGGTACGTCGTTAGCATCGCGGCGTGACTAGCCGAGGCGGCAAGTTAGGTCTGTGGGGCGTCGTCGCCATCGGCGTCGGAGGCATGGTCGGTGGCGGAATCTTCGCTGTACTCGGGCTCGCCGTCGAGCTTGCCCACGGAGGCACACCCGTCGCGTTCGCCCTGGCCGGCGGGGTTGCGCTCCTGACCGCCTATTCATACGCCAAGCTCTCGGTCCAATACCCGAGTCGCGGTGGGACCGTTGCTTTCCTCGATCGCGCGTTCGGCTCAGGCGCGCTCACCGGCAGCCTCAACGTGCTGCTGTGGTTGAGCTATATCGTGATGCTCTCGCTCTACGCGCAGGCCTTCGGCAGCTACGGAGCGACCTTCCTGCCGGCCGAGTGGCAGGAATTTGGCCGACACGTGCTGATCACAGTCGTCATCGTGGGCATCGCCGGACTCAACCTGCTGAGTGCCAGCTTGATCGGCCGCGCCGAGACCTGGATCGTGGCCGTGAAAGTGGCGATCCTGTTGCTCTTTGTGGTCGCTGGACTTTCCGGCATCCGGGCAGCGAACGTGGCTCCTTCGACGTGGGCACCGCCGCTCCAGCTGATCGCCGGGGGCATGATCATCTTCGTCGCGTACGAAGGGTTCGAGCTCATCGCCAACGCCGCCCAGGACGTGAAGGACGTGGCCCGGACCCTGCCGCGCGCCTACTACATCGCGGTCGTGTCGGTCATTGTGCTGTACGTGCTCGTGTCACTGGTCACGATAGGCAATCTGTCGGTTGACCAGATCGTGGCGGCCAATGACTACGCACTGGCGGCTGCGGCCAAGCCGTTTCTGGGGCAGGCCGGATTCGTGCTGATCGCCATTGCGGCCATGCTTTCGACCGTTTCTGCTATCAACGCCACGCTCTACGGCAGCGCTCGCTTGAGCTACTCGATCGCCTCGAACGGGCAGCTGCCCAAGATCCTCGAACGTCCAGTGCGCGGTCAACCAATCGTTGGCCTGCTCGTTACGGCAGGTCTGACGCTGGTGGTCGCCAACGTGCTCGACCTGACCAGCGTTGCCACCCTGGGCAGCGCCGGGTTTCTGATCATCTTTGGGGCGGTCAACATGGCCAACGTTCGGCGCGCGCACGAGACGAAGAGCAGAGCGTGGATTTCCGCGATCGGTGCCGTGGCCTGCGCCACCGCCCTGATCGCGCTGATCTGGCAAACGGCCCAGTCAAGGCCGCAGGATCTGTTGGTGCTCGTGGCCCTGGTCGTGTTGGCCATCGCGATCGAGGGCACGTACAGGCTCGCCGGCCGCGAGATCCGACTTCACGGCTGACGGCGAGGTCGGGCGACCGACGGCCAACGACTGGCCGGCGGTCTGCACCCGCTTGGTCCGCTGAGGCTTCCTAGGCGCCCGGGGCTCGGTAGACCCCGCGACGGCTGACGATGTCATCCATGGCCGCGATGTCGAACAGCTCCGCGGTCGTGATCGTCACGGATCCTGCGCTGGCAACCGCCATGGCCAGCGCAGCTGCGGCGTGCGAGTCCGGCACGTCGGCGATGAGGTAGAAGTCGTCCTTGCCCAGCGCCCAGTAGAACGACTCGATCGAGCCACCCAGGCTCGTGATCAGATCGTTGACCGCGTTGAGTCGGCCGGTGCCGCCATCCTTCAGAGCGCCGACTGCGCCGGCAGCGGTGTACGAACCATGAAACATGTACCTGGTCACGACGGGATTCCCTCTCGGTTTGTGTCCTTGGGTGAACAGTTCCACCCTATCCCGTGACAACGAAGAGGGCGGCGGCGAGATGACTCGCCGCCGCCCTTGGGACCATCCCGAGATGACGCAGACCTAATAGGCGGCGATGCCTGCTGCCCCGT
>JBBQEC010000287.1:0-2838 GCA_038320305.1 Candidatus Limnocylindrales bacterium
GCTAGCTGTGATTCCCGCCGACGTTGTTGACAAGTGCCTGATGTGGCGTGAGTCCGTCGAGCGCGGTGTGCGGGCGTCCATGGTTATAGAACTCGAGCCATTCTGGCAAGGCCATTAGGCGCTCGTCGTTTGTCCGATACGGTCGCGCGTAGGCCCACTCGGCGAGGAGCGTCTTGATCAGCCGCTCGGCCTTGCCATTGGTCTGTGGCCGGTAGGGCCGCGTGCGCTTGTGGCGAGCGCCCAGCTCAACGAGCGCCGCGCCGTAGGCATGACTGCGGTAAGCGGCGCCGTTGTCGGTCAACACGCGCTCGATGCGGATGCCTTGGGCGGCATAGAACGCGGCCGCCCGTTCAAGCGCCTCGACCGCGCCGGCCGGCCGCTCGTCATCGACGAGGGCGACGAAGCCGAGCCGGCTGGCGTCGTCGATGAACACCTCGAGGTGGTCATAGCCACGGCCACGATCGGCGCGCCGCTGCGAGGCGCCGCTCCGGCCGAGCACGCGGTGGCCGCCACCGTCGGGAATGCGACCGAGCTTCTTGTGGTCCTGGTGGATGAGCGCACCGGGGTGGCAGGCGACGTAACGCACTGGCGCGCCGGTCAGCTTGTCGGCCTGGTCGAGGCGACTCATGCCGGCACGCGCCAGGACATCGGAGATGGTCGAACGCGGATGGCCGGTCAGATACGCCAGGCGATGCGGCCCGAAGCGGTGCGCGACGCGTGCGCCGAGGATGGCCGTGACCTGCTCCTGAGACAGGGCGCGCGGCGAGCGGTGCGGGCGCGAGCTCCGATCATCGAGCCCGGCCAGTCCCTCGGCACGATAGCGGCGGATCCATTTGTAGCCGGTCGCCCGGCTGATGCCGAGTTCCGTCGCGACCATCGTCACGGGTTTGCCCAGCACGGTCACCCGGTCGACCAAAAGCTGCCGCGAGAACACGCTGAGTCGGGCATTACGATGAGCCACGAGAGCCTCCTGCTGGTGCGGTGCATCAACACCCCTCACCATGCAGCGGGGCTCTCCGTTGTCAACAACCTATCCGGGAATCACAGCTAGCTGATCTTCAAAGCTGCGTGGCTGGCAGGAATTGGCGCCATTCCACCGCCTGATTAAGAGCGAATTCGGTCTGGTTGAGCGGCAACTTACGCGACGGAATGCCCTCGGGCTGTATCGCAGTCTCCGCCCAGGAAGATGTCGTCCGGCGGCACCGCGCGGTGCAGATCGAAGTCGTGGACGGACTTTCCGGCGAGCTTGCCGTGGGCGCTGTACATACCGACTCAACGACAGAGAGACTGACACAACGACTGACCCGGATCAGCTCGAGGGACGGCCCAGTGTTACAGCCCTGATGGTGGCCGCGTGGCCGCTGCGGTGATGAGGGCGTCAAAGATCCCGACCGACTCCGGAGAAACCTCCCATTTGCGCTCGGTATGCCATTGCACGCCCACGACCCAACGGCGGTCGGTCGCCTCGAATGCCTCGACCAAGCCGTGCACTTCCACCGTGACCATGAGCCCTTGGCCCAGGCCTTCGCGCGTTACTGCCTGGTGGTGGCGCGAGTTGACCGTCTGGGGTTGTCCGCCCGTTGCCTGAGCGAGAAGCGAACCTTCGGTCGGTCGGATCTCATGGGCAACCATGCCTTTCCGCTCCGGCGGGTCGTGGTCGGGTACGTCCTGAACCAGCTGGCCGCCGCGAACAACGTTGAGCAACTGAAAGCCGCGGCAGATGCCGAGCACCGGAAGGTCGCGCTCCAACGCGTAGCGGGTCGCCGTGATCTCGAGCTCGTCGCGCTCCGGATTGACGCCGGCGCAGGCCAGATCCTGGGCGCCATACCGGTCAGCGGCGATGTCGCCGCCGCCGGACAGCATCAGGCCGTCGATGTCGACAGGGACCGTTTCGCCTGGGTAGAGCGCCACGACTTCCGCGCCGGCAGCCTCGAGCGCCTCACGGTAGCGGCCATGTGAAGCCAGATTGAGCTCATTCGGACTGGCAAGGGTCAACGCGATGCGTGGCTTGGTCACCACGCAGAATTCTAAGTCCGGCGCGTCGCCTCAGAAGGGCTCGTGCCAGAGATTGCGAACCTGGCGGCTGCCGCGCTTGTACGGAGCCATGAAGCCGGAAGGCATCGCAGTGTCATCGATCCCGCCGCCGCCCTCGCCGAGTCCAGGCCCGCTGAAGGCGATGACGAGCTGATGCCAGAGCCATTTCCCAAAGGAACGGATGCGGCGGCTGGTCGGCCCGCGCTGGGGAGCACTCGGCGCCTCGGCCCGGATGGCCACAGGCTCCGGAGCCTTGACCGCGATGGGAACAGATCTGTTGAGTGCGACGACCATGGCAATCTCTCGGCGTTCGTTCGATGTCGAACGTTCGATGTCGAACGATAACCGACTCCCCGCGCGCCGATCAACCTTGGCTGCGATTTCTTATTGTGTCGGCGGATTCGAAGACCTCCGCTAGTCGAGCTCTGCCAGGGGATGCCGCCACCGGAGCCCTGGAAAGCGGCTGAAGTCGCGGTTAGCTGTCACCAGGGTGCCGCCCGAGTTGATTGCAAGGGCCGCCAGGTATGCGTCCGGGACCAAGTTGCCCTTGGCTCCTGACGCTCGACACAGCCGCTCGAAGACCAGTATATTTATCTGCAATATTTTTCTGCTCCTGCAGAGAACTGGCAAACCAGACGGGATCGTTTTTTGCTGCGGCATTGACCTGATCCAGCAAAGGCCCGTTAGCTGACATCCCCACGCCTGGCAGAGGGATGGTATTACAGGCGCCAAGAACCAGTACACCACCGAGCGCGGTAACCTTCATGAGCCAAACGATACGTTCTCTATTGTTCACAATCGCCC
>JBBQEC010000288.1:0-2825 GCA_038320305.1 Candidatus Limnocylindrales bacterium
CTGCTGACGAGCATCCCGGCGCAAAGGTCCAAGCGCATCGTCGTGCTGCACTATCTCGCCGATACGGTCTTCGAGCGCAAGCATCGATATCCCGAAAAGGAAGTGAACCAGCGTCTCGGCGCAGTTCACCCGGATCCCGCCTCCTTGCGTCGCTACCTCGTCGACGAGGGCTTCATGGTTCGCAAGAGCGGCGAATACCGACTACGGCCACGGTCCGAATGGCCATGGACCACCAAGCAGCACGAGGACGATCAGCGCTCGCGCGCCAGCGCGAGCGCTGACACGGCCAGCGCGCCGGCGTCATAGAGCACAGCCGCGCAGCCGGAGAGCGTGGCGCCTGTCGTTGTCAGGTCGTCGATCAAAACGGCCCACGCGCCGCGCACTGCCTCCGTGTAGCGAGGATCAGGCGCGAAGGCGTGACCCACATTCGAAGCGCGCGCGCCGCGACCGAGCGCGTGCTGCGCCGTCGTCTTCGTCTGGCGCCGAACACCGGCCACCACGGGCAGATCGAGACGTGCTCCGATGCCGCGTGCGAGCAGCTCGGCCTGGTCAAAGCCGCGCTGCCTTCTGCGAGCGGCGTGTACCGGAACGGGAACGAGGATGGTGCCGCCGATCGTGGCGCGTGACCAGCGCTCGGCCATGATTGCCGAGAGTGGCCCGACCAGTCGACGCTCGCCGTCGTACTTGAGCGCATGCAGGCAGGCGCGCGCCGGTCCGTTGTACGTGGCACACCACTCGAGTTGGATGATG
Organism: Candidatus Limnocylindrales bacterium; assembly: GCA_038320305.1. GTDB lineage: Bacteria > Chloroflexota > Limnocylindria > Limnocylindrales > CSP1-4 > JALYGJ01. The sequence continues at coordinate 751 of JBBQEC010000288.1, forward strand.
CCGGCCGGCAGCGTGCTCGGCAACCCGATCGGCACGCCGGTCGGCTCCTCCGAGCGTCGAGTGAGCGATTTGCGACAGCGCGCGCAGATGATCTCGCCCTCGCGTCCACAACCGGGACAGGATGGCGGCAGAAGGACGTCGAGCAAGTGCTGCACTGGCACAACAAAGAGTGGCAGATGACGCTTATCGCACGCTCATCAGCCGCTTATCGTTGGCCTCAATGAGCGCGCAGGCGGACGGCGCGTCCACCCAAAGCAGGTTTGACCGCTGGCTCGGTCCGCTTGGCGTTGGGCTCGCAGTCCTCGGTCTGCTGGTCATAGCCACGGCCTCTGCCGCCTGGATCGGTGGCGCGCGCGGTTGGGCGTACGACTTCAGTGCCTACTTTGACGCTGCTCAGCGATTAGTGACGACCGGCTCGCCGTATCAGGCCGATCTCATCGCGGCGCCGTACCGGCCGGGACCCTACGGCCTGTACCTGTACGCGCCACCGTTGGCGGTTTTGTTCACGCCGTTGACGGCTATTGGCGCGGAGTGGGGTGCGACCGTCTGGCTGGCGATGCGAGTTCTCATACTCGCCGCGACATGTGTGGTGATGCCCGTGTCGCGGCCGGTGCGCCTGACGATGTTTGGTGTCGCGGCCCTCAGCGCCCCGGTCCTGGTGGACCTCAATCTGGGCAATGTCAGCCTGATCGTGACCTTCGTCACTGTCCTCGGGTGGCGCTGGCTTGACCGGCCCGTGTCCGGGGTCGCACTTTCGTTCGCGTTGACATTGCGGCCGACGATGGCGCTCCTCGCTGTTTGGTGGCTGGTCAGGGGCGTGTGGCGGCCCTTCGCTTGGATGGCCGTCACCGGCCTCGCCATAATCGTGTTGACGATCCCGTTCGTTGGCATCGCAGGTTGGGTCGACTACGTGAGCGTTCTGCACAATGTCAGCAACGTCACCGGTGTTGCGCGGAATTTCGATCTGGGGTCTGCCGTGCTCTTGTTTGGTGGCCCCGCCGGGGCCGCACTGGCCGCTCTATACGCGGGCTACGCGATTGCAATCGTCGCGGTCGTGCTGAGCCTGCGCAGGGATCGCGAGGTCAGCTTCGTGATCACGGTGGTCGCGACATTGCTGCTGTCGCCCCTGCTATGGGATCACTACTTGACGCTACTTCTCGTCCCGGCCGCCTTTCTGGCATCGCGTGGCAAGCCAGCGGGCCTTTTGCTGCCGCTCCTGTGCTGGATCCCAACGATCTTGGTCCTGATTTGGCCCGATCTGGCGCGGTCGGCGGATGGAATTTTGCCCTTCGTCGCGTTGGCCGGCCTGCTCCTGCCGTTCGCCGTCGCGGATCGTGGCGAGCCCGCCGCGAAGACCTGGAGGCAGATCGCCGAGCGGAGGTCTACCCGACCGGCTCGAACCTGATCCGGTCTCCGACGGCCAACGCTGCGCTCGAGGTAGCTCCTGCCGGGATCTCAATCGCACCTCCGGCATGTCTGACGTACCAAACAATGCCCGTCCATGGTTTGAGATTGGAACGGACGGCCAGCACCTCGCGCGTATCTTCAGCCCCTGCGCGGCTGACGAAAACGCAGTCGATCGGAAAGCGCATGAAGAACATGTGCACGCCATTCGTGCCCGGCAGGTACAGGCCGTCGTCATGAGCGAGCGCAGAACGACCAATCAGACCACGTAGACGGCGCCACCACGAATCGGCGACATCCACGGTCCACAGCGGCCGGCCATCCGCCCGCTTGACGACGATTTGACTCAAATCAGCTGCCGGTGGACATGTTCACCGCGATCAGGATGATCGCAGGCCCGAGGATGACGATGAACATGGACGGGAAGATGCAGCCAACTAGCGGGAAGAGCATCTTGATCGGCGCTTTCGCGGCCATCTCCTCGGCCCGCTGACGGCGCTCAATGCGGAGCTGCTCCGACTGAACCTGGAGAACCTTGGCGATGGCTCTTTTTTTATGCCCTCTAATTAAGAGTGATAGCCTCAATTCACTTACTTTAGACTATCAAAGCAATGATCTCTTCTACTTTTTCCTCAACATTTTTGAGTCCGTTTATCCAGTGGATTTTAATC
>JBBQEC010000289.1:0-2808 GCA_038320305.1 Candidatus Limnocylindrales bacterium
CAGTCTGGATCGTTGATCAGGAAACGATGGCGTCGTAGCTGTCCCAGACCAGTGCGCAGAGAGATGAGCGCCAAGGCCCACGGCGATGGACGACCTCGGCCTTGTAGAGCCCGTTGATGGTCACGGCCAAGGCGTGATCGTAACTATCGCCGACGCTGCCAACCGAGGGTTCGATCCCTGCGTCGGCCAGGCGCGCGGCGTATTTGATCGAGACATATTGCTTCATCTCAACCGGTCGACGCGACATCACCCTGAACTGACTGCAGCGCCGCGTCGAGAGCCTCGGCAGGCGTCCTCCATCCGAGCGTCTTGCGCGGTCTGCTGTTGAGGGCCGCGGCCACTGCGATGAGGTCATCAGCGCCGTGGCCGCTCAGGTCCGTCCCCTTCGGGAAGTACTGACGCAGCAGCCCATTGGTGTTCTCGTTTGTCCCGCGTTGCCACGGGCTTGCGGATCGCAAAAGTAGACCTGCAGGCTCGTATCGATCCGCAGCCTGGCATGCTGCGCCATCTCTGCTCCCTGGTCATAGGTCAGCGAACGACGGAGCTGCTCAGGCAAGGTGGTGATCGTGTGGGCAATCGCGTCGCGCACAGCCTCGGCGCCGTGCCCGGCAAGAGCGGGCCCTTTCTTCTCGCGCGGCCCCATCCCGTGCCCCTCCATCGGCGGCAGGTGCAACAGCATCGTGAGCCGCCGCACCCGCTCGACAAGCGTGCCGATTGCGGAGCGGTTCAGGCCAATGATCAGATCTCCTTCCCAGTGCCCCGGCAATGCGCGGTCCTCCACCTCGGCAGGACGCTCACTGATGAGGATCTCGGGGGTGATGAATGATTTGCCTCGTCCGCGGCTCCGCGCTCGCGGCACCCGCAGCGCCGGCCGGTCCGCAGACATGCAGTCAGCTCGCGCTTCAGCGCTCCCCGACCCTGGACGTAGAGCGCCTGGTAGATCGCCTCGTGGCTAACCCGCATCGTCGTGTCATCCGGGTAGTCGAGCCGCAGGCGCTCGGCAATCTGCTGCGGGCTCCACGCCATGGCCCATCTCCGATTCTGCCGTCGCCCGTGCCGTCGCCCGTGCCGTCGGCCCTTCCAGGGCACCGCTGGGCCGGGAACTGCAGCTCCACCGGGGCCGACCACGGACCCGGCAAACCGGTCCTGAACATCTGACCGCAGCGCCGCGTTCGCCGCGAGTTTCGCCACCTTCGGGCGACGCGCCGCACGCTCAGCACGCCACTGTGCAGTCGTCGCCCGGTAGGCCAGGTTGCCGCCACGTGTCGCCGCATTCCGCCGCAGTTCGCGTGAGACCGTCGACGCCGCCCGGCCTAAACGGCGCGCGATCTCACGCACGCCAAGTCCTTGGACCTGCAACAACGCGATCTCCTCCCGCTCGGTGAACGAGAGATATCGCCCAGAGGGCGGCTTCGACGACCGCGAGAGGTGGCACGGGGCCCTCCCTCCAGCCTGCCGAAACCAACGGAACCCGGCCGGCTGTGATACTCCGACCTTCATCGCCGCGTCCTCGCTCGAGAGCCCTTCGGCTACCAACGCCCAGAACCGGCGCCGATGCTCTTGCCGCGCAACAGGAGGCCGACCCGGCGACATCAGCTTGTCCCGTAAAGCCCGATCCGAACGCCGCCGACCCGCCATCGAAACAACCTTCCGCCTTGGTGTTGCGACGAACACATGAATCCACCAATACGCCGAGCCAACTCCGTCGAGAGAGCCAATTCCACAAGCCCATCATTAGGGCGCCGATCGATTCGTTGGCGTCGTCCATTAAACGGAGGTCTGGCAGAGTGCCTCCCCGGAGGTTCTCAACCGCTTTCATCGGGGTAACTGCCATTGCCGGCGTGGCAAGAATGCCCGAGCGCCGCATGCCGAATTCATGAAACGGCACCGGGCATTTTTAGCATTCCAACAGGGCGCTGAGTTCAGCCTCCCTCACTGTCGGTGGAGCCTGTCGCGTCCTGGCCATCGGCTCTCATCGTTGTAAAAATTAGTTATTTCAGTGCTGTGCGCGTCAGGCTCTGTCCAGTACCGCCGGAGATAAACCTTAAGCTTGGTCCTGCCATCAGGCCGAAACGGCACCGTGAGCACTGTCAGGGTCGTCCATCCGGCTGCCATCCATCCATGATCACCTCGACGGTATGGGGCATAGCTCCGTCCGCCCCAGCAACCGGCTGACGCGACGCTGGCCTTTTCTCGTGCGCCGCCAAAGCCTATCTTGGACGATGGCGTGGCCCTGGCGCTCGCGCCATCGTGCGGCCCGGACCGCGCCCCTTCCTCTCCTCTCGAAGTGAGTCTCTGCAAATATGAGCTTGGATCACCCTCCGCGCCCGTTGGCGCCGGATACCGCCGTCACGCAGTCCGCCGACTCTGTCATCTGGGTGCACGCGGCGTTCTGCAGCATGGCACTGCCGATGCGAGCCACGCGCGGAGCGTGGCAGCGCGACGTCGACGCTGGGTCTGTTCGCATTGAACCGAGCGTGAGCGACGACTTGGTGCCGAGCGGACGCGTTCTTCGCCTGAGCATGATGCACATCTGCGACGCAGCCTTCCGAGCGAGCAGCCAGGTCGTCGAGCTCGGCGGGGATAGGGATCTGCTTGCCGCCGCGTTGGGTATTGATCCGAAGACACGCGATCTGGCCGATCAGTGGCAGCGTCTTCAGGCTGCGCAAATCGTGTTGTCGCAAGATGGCAGCGCGAAAGTCAGCGTGTTCGATGCGCGGAGCCGACGACGTGCCGGCGACCTCGGGTGGCGCTCAGGTGTCCGACTGAGCGCCAAGTTCCTTTCCGACCTGGTTGACCACGCCGGCG
>JBBQEC010000290.1:0-2785 GCA_038320305.1 Candidatus Limnocylindrales bacterium
TCGCGCTAAGGGCCATCGTCGCGGAGGCATGCGACAGAATTCATCCAACTTGTGCAGATGATCTGCAATCCTGACGGCGAGAGGGACGGCCGGAGCCTCACCAGTGTCTGGCTGCCACCTCAGCCGGGGCCGACGGCAGGCGCGGAGGGCTGGTTCCCGGGCCGACGCCGCAACCTCGTCAGTGGCACAGTCGCAAAGGCAATGCCGCCGATGACACACCCGACGCCGAGCAGCTGCCCGGGTGACGGCCTCTCGTTCAAGATCAGCATCGCGAGCGCAATCGACACGACAGGCTGCGCGAGCAGGATGATCGACGTCACCACGGCCGGTAGCCGCGGCAGGGACAGCGAGATGAACAGGTAGCCCATCGCCTGCGAGGTGACGCCGAGCACGATCAACCAGATCATCGATTGCCACCCAGGCGTCAGATCGAGCGTGCCGAGGGCGATGCCCACGATCAGGGCAACGATCGCGGTGGAAGTCGTCGAGATGGCCACTGGACCGGCCGTGCGTCGGCCGCTGATACGCCTGATGACGAGCAGATATCCGCCATAGGAGAGCGCGGTCAGGAACCCGAGCAAGACGCCGAGCTGCGGGTTCGTGCCGTAGTTTTGCCCGCCCAGAATCCCCGCGATGAATACAACTCCAAGCAGGATGATCGGCAGGGCGACAAGCGTGCGCCCGCTGGGCCGCTCCCCGAACAGCAGCCACGCGGCGACCGCGACGACGACCACCTGCAGGTTGCCCAGGACCGTAGCCAGGCCGGCCCCGACCAGATCAATTGTGTGGTGCCAGAAGATCAGGTCGCCGGCAAAGAGGACACCGGCGAACACGGCCAGGCCGATCGCACGGCGATCCATCGGGCCGCGTGCGCCGCCCGTGCCGCGCTCGATGTACGCCGCGGCAAAGAGGATCGGCAATCCCCACAGGCAGCGGAAGAACGAAGCGGTCTCAGGCGACGTGTCCGAGAAGCGGTACAGCACGCCCGAAAACGCGATCGACATCGCGCCAAGGAACGCGGTCAGGCGCGGATGTGCCGCGAGCCAGCGGACGATCGAGCGGAGCATCAGCGACGTTCGTGCACGTCAATCGAGGGCGCGTACTCCGTGTGCCGCTCTACGTACGAGCGAATGAAAGGGCAGTAGATCGTGATGCGCAGGTCGCGCGCGACGGCATCGTCAAGCGCTGTCTTGGCGAGTCGCGAGCCTATGCCGCGGCCCTCGTACTCGGGCCCGACGACGGTGTGGGTGAAGATCACTCGTCCGGGCCCGGTCCGGTACTCGGCGAATGCGACTACGTCGCCGTCGATAGTCGCCTCCCAACGACGCTCGCCAGGGTTGTTGGCTATCGCGAAATCGGCAGCTGCCTGCCCACCGTCGTCCACGGCTTGAAGCGTATCCTCGATCGCGCAAACGATGGCTCATCAAGACCCGCGATCACCCAAGAGCACGGCGGAGGCACGCGACGCGTTCAAGTCGATCGTGCCGGGCGACGAGCGCGTCACAGTCCGACCAATGTTCGGGTCAGTCGCCGCGTTCGTTGGGGGCAACATGTTCATGGGTCTCGTCTCGGACGAGCTCTTCGTTCGAGTCTCAGAGCCGGACCGTGAGCTGCTCGGCGGCCAGGGCGGCCGCGCGCTCGAGATCATGCCCGGCCGGCCGATGAAGGAATACGTGACGCTGCCCGACTGGCGGACGCGATCGGACGATGTCCGTCAATGGGGTGCCCGAGCGCTCGACTACGCGGTCAAGCTGCCGCCCAAGAAGAAGTAGGAGTCGAAGCTCCCCACTCTCAGCGCCCGTTCTTGGGGCTGACCAGCGCCAGCAGCCAGCGGACGATCACGGCGCCGACAAACGCGACCACCAGCGCGCCGATCCATCCCGCAACGTCGCTCTGTTTGAACAGCGCGTTGGCCAGCAGGCCACCGACGACACCGCCCAGGATGCCGATCAGGATGTTGGCGAGACAGCCACCCGGCGTCCGCTCGCGCACGACCAGACCCGACAGCGCGCCGGCCAGGAAGCCGATGATGATCCAGCCAATCAGACCGATACCGGTGAACTCCGGCATGTGTTTCCCTCCAGACTCTTGTTCGGAGCCATGCTAGATCGTTAGCATGCTCGGCAACGGAACGGTCGCGCCGCATTGCTCCGAAGCCGGAGCCGGCTTACGACGTTCTGGGGAGGTTGAGCATGGCCACCGTTACGTTTGAGCACGTCTGGAAACGCTACGGCGAGGTCACCGCCGTCAAGGACCTCAACCTCGACATCCAAGATGAAGAGTTCCTGGTGCTCGTCGGCCCGTCAGGCTGCGGCAAGACGACCGCGCTGCGCATGATCGCCGGCCTCGAGGAGATCAGCGACGGCACGCTCAAGATCGGCGACCGAGTGGTCAACGATCTGGCGCCCAAGGATCGCGACGTGGCCATGGTCTTCCAGAGCTACGCCCTCTATCCGCACATGAGCGTCTTCGACAACCTCGCGTTTGGACTGAAGCTGCGCAAGGTCCCGAAGGCGGAGATCGACAAGCGCGTGCGCGAGGCCGCCGGCACGATCGAGCTGACCAACCTTCTCGATCGCAAGCCCAAGCAGCTTTCCGGCGGCCAGCGCCAGCGCGTCGCGCTGGGCCGCGCAATCGTGCGCGAGCCGGCCGTGTTCCTGATGGACGAGCCGCTCTCGAACCTCGACGCGAAGCTGCGCGTCCAGACGCGCGCCGAGATCGCGCGCCTGCACCAGCGGCTGCGAACAACCGTCGTCTACGTCACACACGACCAGGTCGAGGCAAT
>JBBQEC010000291.1:0-2772 GCA_038320305.1 Candidatus Limnocylindrales bacterium
TCGATTGCCCCTGCCCACCCGTCAGGCCGCCGGCGCGGTAGGCGTCCGCCCGTGCCCCAACTGTCCGCTGGCCGTATCGGCGAAAGCTCACTTCTGCCGTCGCTGCGGCAGTGCCCAGATCGCCAGCTAGATCGAGACGACGCTCGCCTGATCTTTCTCCAGGTCACGCCGCACGCGCGCCCATGCGGCACCGTAGAGCAGCATCTGATAGCTGAAGTTGAGCCAGATCAGCACTGCGAATGCCGTCGCAATCACCCCAAATGCCGCAAGGCCGCCGATCAGCAATGGAGCCAGGATGCCGAACAGGCTGGTCAGCAGGCCTATGCCCAATCCAGCCAGGATCGCGGGCGGTAGCGCGGCACGCCTGCTCGGTGGCGCCGTTGGAACAAGCAGATAGATGATGAACACGAAGACTACGAAGACCGCCAGCGCGATGACCGGCACCGCGTAGCTCCAGACTGCCAGTCCGCCCACCAACTGGTTGATGATGGTCGACACGCTGCTCAGCAACACCGTTCCAAGCAGGAGCACGATCAGGCCAACGACAGTGATGATTCCCCGAAACCTGCGGTCGATGGGACCCCGAACCTTGCCGCCTGGAAAAATCCGGCGCATCACCTCGTCAAGGCCCGCGTAGAAGTTGCTCGAGCCCCAGATCAGGCCCACCAGACCTACGATCGAAAGCGCGCCACGGGCAGATGCAACTCCGTTCAGGGCGGACGAGAAGAACTGCTCCAACGGAGGCACGTACCCGATCAGCGTATTCAGGAGGTCCTGCCTCTGGACCGGATCCTCTATGACGAAGCCTAGAACCCCGGCCATCAGCAGTACGAGAGGTATCAACGCGAACATCGTGCTGTAGGCCAAGGCGGCCGCGAACAGGCCGACACCTGCCTGTCCGGCGATATCGACCACGGCAAGCGCACGAGCAACGTACTTGTTGTGCGTTACTTCGTTGACGACCTTGGTGGCGTCAGCGACGGGTCCGGTCGGTTGTTCTCCGGCGCGAACGCGAATTGGCTCCGGCGCGCGCGCCGGCAGCGTGTAGCGAGGTTCAGGCGGCTGGGTCGGCCCCGGCGGGCTTACTGTCGGTGGCTTGGCCTTCCGTCTTAGCCGGCTCGGCAGCAGTCGATCGAGAATCGGAGTCACTATCGCTCCCGCTTTTGGCCGCTGTTGGCGTTCGTGTGGACCGTGCGTCCTTCTTCGCCCAACCGGATCCCTTGAAGACGATCGCCGGCGTAGAGAGAAGTTTGCGCATCGTGCCGCCACAGACGTCGCACTGTTGGGGCCCCGAGTCGTTAACTCCGTGCATCACTTCGATTTCGTGCCCGCATTTCTGGCACTTGTAGTCGTAAAGCGGCATGTACCCCTAGTTTCCGACGATCCGCAGACCGCACTTGGGACAATAGTGCGCGCGCCGATCAATCTGCCTAAAACCGCAATGTTGGCACGAAGCGCGCTGTTGGCCCAAAACCGCGACGGGGCGCTCGACCCGGCCCAGCTCGGTCGCCCCCTGACTGGCGAGCATGTTGGCCATCAGGCGCGCCAGTAGGCGCTGCGAGATCCGTTGAGTATCGCCCTTGACCCCCTCTCCTCCCCAGCACAGCGCCATGCGCACGATGAGGTCGCCGCTGGCCTCGTCCCAGAAGCTGATCGGTCCACCGACTATCGCGTCGTAGCGCGGAAACCCTTCGCCGTCGACGTCGCCGGTCAGGATCGACAATGCAAACGTTTCGTAGGCAAGATCGATCGAGTCGAGCGACTCGAGAATGAACAGGGCGTGGCGCGCGACCTGGCTGCGGCCGTGATGGGCGTTGATCCACTCAAGCGCCACCTGCGGTCGCAGAAGCTGCGGCGCGGCGTTCTGGAAGCTCTCGTCGAGCCGCTCGACGAGCTCCACGTGGGTGGCGAAGCCCTCGAGGAGCTTCGGCAGGAGGGACAGCACGTTGTCCGCGTTCGGCAAGCGAACACCGTGGCTGCTCATCGAGTGGTACTGGATCCGAAGAGATGCCTCCTCGAATTCGAGCGTGTCGGGCGGCAGCGCCACCCGATGTTGTGGAGGAACGACTCGAGGTTCCTTCTTGCGCGAGCCCATGAACGGCAAAGGCACTTTAGATCTTCTCCCTCAGTTGCTCTGACCGAGTCGCGCACGAAGTGTTGCGACCTGTTCGCGCAGCTCGGCCGCACGCCGCTGTGCCTGTTCGACGACCGCTGCGGGCGCGCGGCCGGTGAAGTTCGGGTCCTCGAGTCTCTTATCGGACTCCTCGAGCGCGCCTTCGACGTTGTGCAGCTCCTTTTCGAGACGAGCACGCTCCCGGGCACGGTCCGAATCCGAACGGACGAGGCGCGCTTCGCCGAAGGGCGTCACGACGGCAAGTGAATCATCTGCCGAGGCGAGCTCGTTGCGGTCGATGGCAAGCGCCGAACGCAACCGCGCCAGACGGTCGACGACAGGCTGGAGATCGGCGAATGCCGCACGCGGCGAACCATCTGGCAGCCACAACTTGGTGTCGATGATCTCGACTGGTTGGATGCCTGCCTCGGCCCGGGCGGCGCGGATCGCAGAGATCAGCTCGATCAGTCCGCCGACGCCATCTGCGCGCGGACTCGGCTTTGGGGCCGTCTCGCCCTGAGTTGTTCCGCTTGGGTCGATTGGCCACGGGGCGACGATGAGCAGGTCGGGATCCTCCGCCAGGTGAGGCAGACGCCCCCAGATCTCCTCGGTCACGTGCGGCATCAACGGATGCAGCAGGCGCAGGTAACGGTCCAGCA
>JBBQEC010000292.1:0-2760 GCA_038320305.1 Candidatus Limnocylindrales bacterium
AGCGAGCTGCTGCGCAACGAGCGTTCGATCACCGCCGACTACCTGCGTGGCGACCGCTCCATTCCGGTGCCGAAGCGCCGGCGGCGTGGCAGCGGGGAGTGGCTCACCATCCGGGGAGCCGCCGAGAACAACCTGCGCGGCGTGGATGTCGGCTTCCCGCTGGGCCGTTTCGTGGCGGTTACCGGGGTGAGCGGCTCCGGCAAGTCGTCGCTGGTGACCCAGATCCTGTACCCGGCACTCGCCCAGCAGGTCTGGGGATCGCGGGAGCGGCCCGGTGCTCACGAGGCTATCGACGGTCTTGAGCACGTGGACAAGGTGATCCAGATCGATCAGTCACCGATCGGTCGCACGCCGCGCTCCAATCCGGCGACCTACACCGGTCTGTGGGCGCCGTTGCGCGAGCTATTGGCCGCCGTTCCCGAGGCGCGGCTGCGCGGCTACAAGCCCGGGCGCTTCTCGTTCAATGTCAAGGGCGGCCGCTGCGAGGCCTGCCAGGGCGCCGGCATCGTGCAGATCGAGATGCACTTTCTGCCCGATGTGTACGTCCAGTGCGAGGTTTGCAAGGGGCAGCGTTACAACCGCGAAACGCTCGAGATCCATTACAAAGGGAAGAACGTCGCAGAAATTTTGGAGATGACCGTCGACGAAGCGCTGGGCTTCTTCTCGGCGGTGCCGTCGATCCGCAACAAACTGCAGACGCTGCACGACGTGGGGATGGGCTACATCCATCTCGGCCAGCCGGCGACCACCCTGTCCGGCGGCGAGGCGCAGCGGGTCAAGCTGGCCACGGAGCTCTCGAAGCGCTCGACCGGTCGCACCGTGTACATCCTCGACGAGCCGACCACCGGCCTGCATTTCGACGACGTGGCCCGTCTGCTCACGGTCCTGCAGCGCCTGGCCGATGCCGGCAATACCGTGGTGGTCATCGAGCATAATCTCGACGTGATCAAGAGCGCCGACTGGGTCATCGACCTCGGACCGGAGGGCGGCAATGCCGGCGGCGCGGTCATCGCGGCGGGAACCCCGGAGCAGATCGCGCGGACCCCGGAGTCGTACACCGGCCATTACCTTCGCCCCGTCCTGGGCTTGCCGCGAGTCGAGGCGCCGGTCGAGCGGCTGCCGCGCGAAGCCGCGGCCGCGGTCGGCTAGCGCGCATCGGTATCCTTGCGCGCATGCCGAATCGCGATGACGCCCTCGTACTTCTCCACGAATGGAACGAGAACCCTTCGCTGCGCAAGCACGGTCTGCTCGTCGAAGCCGGCGTGCGCGGCTACGCAGCCGATGACGGACTGGACGCGGCGACCGTTGAGCGCTGGGGGATCGCGGGATTGCTTCACGATCTTGACTACGAGCGCCATCCGGACGCCTCGACGCACGGCGCAATCGGCGCCGACGAGATGGAGCGGCACGGATACGATCTGGAGCTCGTCCACGCGGTTCGAGCCCACAACGACGCGCTGCATATTCCGCGGGAGAGTCGGCTCGACCATCTGGTATACGGCTGCGACGAGCTGGCGGGCTTCCTGGTCGCCGTCGCGCTGATGCGGCCGAGTCGGAAGCTGGTGGACGTCGAGCCCGCGAACGTACGCAAGCGCATGAAGGACAAGGCCTTCGCGCGCGCCGTGCCGCGCGAGATGCTGCTGGCCGGCGCCGATGAGATCGGCCTGGACTTTGATGAGCACGTGAGCCGCATGGTCGGCTATCTCAACGTGATCGCTGCGGAGGTGGGGCTGTAGCGCCCATCTCTCCCATGAAGCGCGAAGGCCGGCTCGGGTCGAAGGCGAGGACCAGTCGGCGAGTCGCTCGGGTCAACGCGACGTACGCCAGCCGCCGTTCCTCCTCGAGCGCGCGCTCCGGGTTGCTGGCCTCGACCAGTGCCCGGCGGTTCGGGAAGCGTTCGTCCTCGAATCCGACGATGACGACGAGTGGCCACTCGCGCCCCTTGGCGCCGTGGACCGTGACCAGCTCGATCGGCGCCTCGGGATCGCGCAGTAACGCCAGGCGCGCACGCGCTGCGTCGTAGCCGGCGATGAACGCGTCGCTGCGGTTGAAGGCAACGGCCCAGCCGAGCGCGGCGTCAAGCGCGGCATGATCTTCGTCGCCGAGCGTGTCGTTGCCATCGCCGTGACGCCACCCGCGACCGGCGCGCAACCGGAGCAGCGCTCCGAACGGTGCGGCGGATGGGGGGACACGTCGCAGGTCGTCGACCAGTGCCACGACCGGCTCGGCCTCGGCAGGGGCCGGTAACGAGGTCGCATGCGGCACACCCGCGCGCAGCAGCGCCAACGAGACCGGGCCCAGCTCCGTTCGAGTGCGGGCCAGGAAGCAGGCGCCGCGCCCGGCATCGGCCTCGGAGACTGCCAGGCGGACCAGGCGCTCGGGCCAATCGGAATCGGTGGTCGCCACGCTGAAGACCGATGCGCCGGACAACGCCGCACCGCGCGGGACCTCGATCCGCTTCGCGAAGCGTTCGCGGTTCACGTCGATCAGGCGCCGCGATGCGGCGACCACCGCCGCCGGGCAACGATAGTTCGTCGCGAGCTGGACGCGGCGCGCGTCGGGATAGGCGATGGCGAAGTCGAGGATGCGGCGCACGTCGGCGAGGCGCCAGGCGTAGATCGTCTGATCGTCATCGCCAACCACAAACAGGTTGTCCTGCGGCGCGGCGAGGAGGCGGACCATGCGCAGCTGGGCGGCATCCACGTCCTGGAACTCGTCGACGCAGACATGCGTGAACCGTGACTGCCAGCGCAGCCTGAG
>JBBQEC010000293.1:0-2756 GCA_038320305.1 Candidatus Limnocylindrales bacterium
CGGCGACCTGTTCATGGCCCTGCGCATCGCCGTCACGGGCAAGACCGCGACGCCGCCGCTTTTCGACACGCTCGTGGCGCTCGGCTACGAGCGGACTCTCGAGCGCATCGATGCGGCACGAGCGCTGCTCGAGGACGCCACGCCGGGCTGATATGCGCGTTTGGGTCGTGGCAGCGACGGTTCTTCTGCTCTCTTCCGCGTGTGCGAGCACACTGCCGCCTACCTCGCGTCCGAGCATTGCGCCTACTCGATCCCCGACGACAGTGCCGACATCGAGCTCCGGCCTGCACGTTGGCCAGATGGCAGTCGTGAAAGCCGGGCAGCTGCGCCAGGTGGCGGATCCGAATCGGCCCGATCAGCGCGCCTTCGAGAGTCCGCCGGACGCCGTCGGTCGTTATCTCCACCCGCTTGGCGAATCGGCGCACGTGCTGGTCGTCGGTGGCCCCACCAACCCCAACGGCTACGTCTACTGGCAGGTCGTGGACGAGGCTTTTCCCGGCTGTTGTGCGCCGTTTGGCTGGGTGCGCGAGCTTGGCTCGGATGGCGCGCCGACGATCGTGGCATTTGAGCCAGAGTGCCCGGATCCGTCCACATTCATCTCCGGCAATCAGCTCATCGGCCTCGGCGTCATGGCCGCGTCAACCTGTTTCGGCAGCGACGCATTTCAGCTGCAAGGCGAGGTCCGTTGCGCGCAACCGGTCGTCAGGCAGTTCCTGTCCATCACCGGGCCGGATTGGACGAACGATCAGACCCTGTGCAACATCGACCAGGCCGTCGCGCTGTACGGGCCGACGGTGACGGCCCTTTTCGCCGGCGCGGAGGGAGGGTTGTTCGACGAAGAGACCCAGGTGACGGCCCATTTCAACGACCCGTCGTCGGATGACTGCCGCTGGGCGCCGGGCAACTACCAGCCTATGTCAGTTGAAAATGCGCCGATCGACACGGCTCAATTCGCGTGCCGCATGAGCGTCCTCGTCACGGATGTCTCGCGGGCCCACTGATGGGAACGCAAGTGGACCGTTTGACAGGCGCTCAGAGTAACCACACAAACGGCGACACGCGGTTACTATGGCGCTCGCAAGCGAGATGCCCAGCGAGGAGACCGACATGACTCACGAGCAATTCCAGGCGTGGCTCGATCGCTACATCGAGGCCTGGAAGACGTATGACCCGGACAAGATCGGGGCGCTTTTCAGCGAGGACGTCGAATACCGCTACCACCCAAACGATGAGCCCGAGCTCGGCCGCGCAATGACCGTGAGCAATTGGATCGATACGCGCGACGACGAAGGCACGTACGACGCCGAGTACCACCCGGTGGCCATCGACCCGGATGGCACACACGTCGCCAACGGCTGGAGTCGCTACTATGAGACGCCCGGTGGCGCGATGCGCGACGAGTACTACAACGTGTACATCTGCCGCTTCAACGACGCCGGCGAGTGCACCATCTTCACCGAGTACTGGATCCAAAGCCGCGAGGCTCGCAAGCGGACCATTAATGAAGCAGTCGCCAAGCACATGGCCGAAGCCGCCGAAGCCGCTCAGCCGCCGGCCTAGATGGCCCAGACCATCCTCGTTGTCGAGGACGAGGACACCCTCCGCGACGAGCTTTCGTATCAGCTCGAACAGGACGGTTATCGCGTCGTTCGCGCCGCAGACGGTGGCGAGGCACTCGAGGTGTTTCGGAAGAGCAAGCCAGATCTGATCCTGCTGGACCTCATGCTGCCGGTCATGTCGGGCGTCGAGGTCACGCGCGTAATCCGGCGTGAATCTGACGTGCCGATCCTGATCCTGACCGCGCGCGACAGCGAGGTCGACAAGGTCGTCGGCCTCGAGCTGGGCGCCGACGATTACGTCACAAAGCCGTTCAGCCTGCGCGAGCTGCAGGCGCGCATCCGCGGCCTTCTGCGCCGCGTCGATCGACCTTCGATACCGACCACGAGCGATGCGGCCGAGCTCGTGGCTGTTGGGCGGGCAACGATCGATCTGGCCGGCCACCGACTACTGCGCGACGGCGTGGCGCGCCCGATCAAACCAAAGGCGTTCGAGCTGCTGGCCTTCCTCCTTCGACATCAAGGCCAGGTGTTCTCGCGCGAGCAGCTGCTCACTGACGTGTGGGGCTACGACTACGCCGGCGAGACGCGGACGGTGGATGTGCATGTCCATTGGCTGCGCGCGGAGATCGAGGAAGACCCGCAGAACCCGACGCTGCTGGAGACTGTCCGCGGCGTGGGCTACGTGCTTCGCCGGCCCGCCTAGACTCGCCGCGTGCCGATCGAGTTCTGGCTGTTGGCCGCGGGCGCGGCAGTCATCGGGCTTCTCTTTGGGGTAGCTCTCGGACGGCGCTCGATCATCCATGCGGGATCGCGTGCAGCCGGTGGCGAGGCGAACGCTGCGCTACCAGAGCGACCGGATCCAAGCGTGAGGCAGCTCGGCGAGCAGCTCGAGCCCGCGGACGAGATGGGCATCGGCCTGGTGCGCATCAATTCCAACGGAGCCGTGGACTCCGCCAATCGCTCGGCAGCCGATCTGCTCGGCTGGCGCCTGCGTGGCCTGGTTGGCAAGAGCATGCTCGAGGCGTTTCTCGACCCCAGCGTCGAGGAGGTCGTCGCGGAGGCGCGCCGCGACGGCCATGCCTCGTCCGAGTACGTCCTTTCGGGTGAGCCGCCCAAAACGCTGTCGCTGCACGTCTGGGAGGCAGACGACGGTGGCGTGTGGATCGCCTTAACAGACGTTTCGGAGCTGATCCGGTT